>JAEUQF010000243.1 GCA_016789745.1 Bryobacterales bacterium | reverse complement strand
CGGCGCCTCCGGCAGACGCGGTTGCAGCGCCGGTTCAAACGGGGGGCCTGGATCGTAGGGCGAACTCATCATGCTGCCTCAGGGAGCGCGTTCGATCAGAGCCGCCGCCAGCAGCGGAATCATGAGTTCGTGGTGGCCGGTGATGGAGTAGCCCTTGCCTTCCTTCTTGGCATGCGGCCGCTCCACGACATTCATCTTCGGCCGGTAATGTTGCAGGAAGTCGAAGTTGGCGGTGGTGAACCGGCCTAGCGGATAGCCCAGGTTGCGCACCACGCTGACGGCTTTCAGGAACACCTCCGGCAGCAGTACTGCCGAGCCTACGTTCAGGTAAACGCCGCCGTCGTGCATGCCGCGCACCAGATCGCAGAAGAGGCGGAAATCGTGATGCGTCGCGGCGCCAATCGCCGCGCCGTCGGCCGCCGGGTGCGTATGCGGCGTATCCGTTCCCACCGCAACATGCACCGTTACGGGCACCGACGCACGCCAGGCCTGCACCTGCAGGCAGTAGGGCGCGAACTCCGGCCTGGCGACGCGATCCAGCCGCGCGCCGATGGCTTCGCCCATGCCGATGCCCTGTGTCACGCCTTCGCGAATGGCTTCGTTCATCTCACGGCCGGTCTCTTCGGCCGACCCGAAGCGCCCGTCGGGCAGCACGGCCTCGACGTCTTCGCTGCTCTGACCGGCGATACCGATCTCGAAGTCGTGGATGGTAGCCGCACCGTTCATGACGAAGCCGGTAACGAAACCGCGACGCATCAGGTCGGCCAGTACAGGCGCCAGACCGCACTTGATGACATGCCCGCCCATGCCCCAGAGAATCGCGCGGTTGTTGGCCCTCGCATGCAGGATGGCATCTACGACCCCGTGGAAATGCGGCACGGCCAGCAGGTCCGGCAAGCCTTGCAGGAAGCCGGTCATGCCGGAGCCTTTCTCATAGGGCTTGGCCATGTGCGCCGTCGTCACCTTACCGCCGCGATCCGCAATCGGAATCGTGCGCAGGTTGTCAAAGCTTAGGGGTTGCGGCGAGTATTTAGAGGCCATTCCGGGTGCAGGGTATCTTTTAGAATACCCTGTCGCGTCATTTCGTTAGGAGGCGGTTCGGACGGCTCCATAAAATCCGGGCAATCCAGGTGACGCCCTCGGCACCGCGCTTCTTGGCTTCTTCGAAGAACATGCCTTCGGAATCGGTCACCCAGGATTCGTTGGGCGTGATGTTGGCGGCGCCAAAATTGCCGAACGTGGCACCGCGGTCGGGCAGCAGAATGACCTCGGTCTTGCGCAATACGCGCAGCGTGGCTGGGTCCACCTGAGCCAGGAACAGCGGCGCCCGATGGCGGAAGACATGGTCGTTATTGGCGCCCTTGCGCGTGTAGGTCAGGAAGAGGCCGTCGCTGTGCGTGACCCAGTGCGCCTGCGTGTTGTAGCTGCCGAGTTCGCCGCCGTCATCGAAGAGCCACTCCTGCATGGGGGCGTAATGGAGCCCGTCGGTGCTGGTGGTGACGTAGCCCGTGAGGTCGTTACGGATGGTCATGTAGTAGCGGCCGTTGAACCAGGTAATGGATGGCTCCACCAGGCCGCGCACCACGTTCAGCTCATGCACGCTGCCGTGGCGCAGGTAGCGCAGTTCCCGCCCGTCGAAGCGGAACTCGGCCGCCGACACCGCGTGCGGGCCCTTGGCATCCTTGCCGTGATAGAACGGCAGCAGCACGTTGCCATCGGCCTTCTCGAGCCACTGCGCCGAGGCGCTGCGGGCGTAGTTGAACAGCGGCTCATCGGGCATGGCAATCATGGTCCACTCGGACCACCTGTCGGTCTTCGGGTCATAAACAGCCCAGGAGGTCTGGTGCGATTTCGGCTTGTCGTCGAGTTGATGGCCCTTGGCGTCGTAACGCACTCGGGCGCCGATGGCCAACAGCTTCTTCGATTTCTTGTGCCAGCCGGGTGTGACGTCGGCAACCGCGACGGTGACGTCAGGCGATTCGCGGCGCCAGGCCAGCGCCGGTACCTCTTCGGGCCCGCGCCAAGTCTTGCCCAGATCGCGCGACAGCATGAACGCAGGGCCGGCGTAATAGTCAGAGACGAACAGGTGCTTCTGCAGCGTGATGATGGCGAGGGGCTGTCCCTTCGTTGGTATGGCGGCCGGACGCGGGCCGAACCATTGCCACTTCGGGTCGGTCTGCTTGTGCAGGGCGACGCGTTCGATGGTGAATGTCAGGGGGTCGGCGGCGTGTAGCAGTCCGAAGGCGAGCAAGGCTTGAAGCAGCATGGGTTGGCGTCAGTTCAGGCGGCGGATGAGCGCGCGTACGGCGCCCTGGATGACCAGGTCCGAACGCGGATGCAATTCAGGATACGCCGGATTCTCGGCTTTGAGAAACCACTTGCCGGAGACGCGCACCAGGCGCTTCAGCGTACTTTCGCCATCGATGAGCGCGGCGACGATCTGGTTTTCCTTGGGCGTCGGGGCGGGCTCGATCACAACCAGGTCGCCGGGGAGGATGCCGGCGTCGCGCATGGAATCGCCACGGACGCGCAGGGCGAAGCTGCCTTCCTTAGGGCGAAAGCCAAGCGCCGATTCATCGACGCTGATGTATTGTTCGGGGGGGCCAGCGGCGGTGGCTTGCGGGTAGCCGGCGGCAATCTCGCCCTGCACTGGCAGTTCCGTTGTCTCGGCGCGGTTGAGGTCGATGCGGCGCGACCCGCGTTCGCCTTTGCGGATATAGCCCTTGTTCTTGAGCGCATCCAGGTGTCCGGCGACGCCGTTCGGACTGCGAATACCGAAGTGGCGTTGGATCTCTGGAATGGAAGGCGAACAGCCGTGCCGGCGCCGGTAGGAGACAATGAAGTCGAAGATCGACTGCTGGCGTGGTGTAAGCATGTTCGCTACTATAAACACTTACACTCTGGCTTCCCGCTATGTCAACCCTGCCCCTGTTTGAGGATCCGGTTCCCGATTTTGCCGCTGCCCTTGCGCCGAAGCTGGCGCGACTGGCGGAACAGGGGATCTATATCGGCACCAGTTCGTGGAAGTACGAAGGATGGCTGGGGCAGATCTACAGCCGGGAACGCTATGGGTATCGGGGCAAGTTCTCGCAGAAGAAGTTTGAGAACGAGTGCCTGGAAGAGTACGCCAAAACATTTCCGATTGTGTGTGGCGATTTTTCGTTCTACCAATTCCCGTCGGAAGCCTATTGGGCGAAGCTGTTCGCCAGCGCGCCGCGTGAGTTGCGGTTTACCTTTAAGGTGCCCGAGGACATCACGGTGAAGCGCTTCCCGAAGCACGACCGCTATGGGCCGAAGGCGGGATTAGAGAACGCGGCGTTTCTGAACCCGGCGTTGTTCCAGGACGGATTGCTGGGGCCTTTGGAGCGGTATCGGAGCCGCATTGCGGCGCTGATCCTGGAGTTCGGAAGCTTTGCCAAAGGGGCGTTTGCAGCGGAGCCGGCGTTCCTGGACCGGTTGGAACAGTTCCTGGCGGCGCTGCCGGCCACGTTTCGGTATGCGGTGGAGATTCGCAACCCGGAGTTCCTAGAAAAGCATTACTTTGACTGTCTGCGGGCGCACCGCGTGTCGCACGTGTTCAACGCGTGGACGCGGATGCCGGAGTTGGGCGTGCAGATGGGGTTGGCCGATGCGTTCACGACAGACTTCACGCTGGTGCGGGCACTGCTGCGCAAGGGCCGCGCGTATGAAGATGCGGTGGCCCAGTTCTCGCCGTACGAACGGATTCAGGATCCGAATCCGGCGGGACGGGTGGCGCTGCAGAACCTGATCGTGCATGCCCGGCGCACGCGGCAGCCGTCGTTTCTGTTCGTGAACAATCGCTTTGAAGGGAATGCGCCGCAGACGATCCAGGCCATTGTCGACGACTTGCCCGATTGAGGCCTGTGGTATCCTCTCGCGATATGGATCGCAAAAAAGCGAGTGATTTTCCGCAGGAGTTGCTGAATCTTTTCGACCGCTATGTGCATGGCGAGATCGAGCGGCGGGAGTTTCTGGAAGGGGCGAACAAGTTTGCCGTTGGGGGGTTGACGGCAACCGCCATCTGGGAGAGCCTGGCGCCGAACTTCGCCTGGGCGCAGCAGGTGCCGCCTTCCGATAATCGCATCAAGGCCGAGCGCGCGAGCGTGCCGTCGCCCGATGGCAACGGCAAGATCGACGGCTATTTCGTGAAGCCTGCGAATGCGAAAGGGAAGCTGCCGGGCGTGCTGGTGGTGCATGAGAACCGCGGTCTGAACCCGTATATAGAAGACGTGGCGCGGCGGTTGGCGCTGGCGAACTTCGTGGCGTTTGCTCCCGATGGGTTGACGAGCGTGGGCGGCTGGCCGGGCGACAACGAGAAGGGCGGCGCGCTGTTCCAGAAGGTGGACCGCGTGAAGATGGGCGAGGACTTTGTAGCGGCGGCGAAGTGGCTGAAGGCGCGGCCGGATTGCACGGGGAAGATTGGTGCCGTTGGATTCTGCTTCGGCGGGGGGATTACCAACATGCTGGCAGTGCGGCTGGGCGGCGATCTGGCGGCCGCAGTGCCGTATTACGGCGGGCAGGCGAAGGTCGAGGATGTACCGAAGATCAAGGCGAAGCTGGTGCTGCAATACGCGGGGCAGGATGCGCGGATCAATGCCGGCTGGCCGCCGTATGAAGAGGCATTGAAGGCGAATAACGTGGCGTACCAGATGTATATGTACGACGGCACGCAGCACGGCTTCCACAACGACACCACGCCGCGCTATGACGAGGCGGCGGCGAAGTTGTCGTGGGAGCGGACGCTGGCGCATTTCAACAAGAATCTGCGCTAATGCGGACGCTGCTTGCGGTATTGACATCGGCCGCCCTGCTGCTGGGCGCGGAGGAGTACTTCCCTGCCCCGGATGCGCAGGGCGGTTGGCGCACTTTGCAGGATGCGGCCAAGGTGCGCAAAGTGGCCGGCGTGGATGTGGCCAAGCTGGACTATGCGTTCGAGTATGCGCAGCGTACCAGCCAGCATGGCGGCTTGTTGGTGGTTCGTCATGGGTGGCTGGTGTACGAGCGCTACTACGGCCGCGGGCACCGGGAAGCTGTTCCGGCGATGGCGTCGGTGGGCAAGGCGTACACCAGCGTGGCCTGCGGGATCCTGCTGGAGGATAAGAAAGCGGCAATTCCGCATGGGCTGGATACGAAGGTATTTACGGAGCGGTATCTGCCGGAGGCGCTGCCGTTGGATGATCCGCGAAAGGCGGAGATCACGCTGGGGCATCTGCTGTCGATGAGTGCCGGGTTGTATGGCGAAGGGCCGAATCCGGGCTTCGTGAATGGCGTCCCTGCGAAGTTGCCCGATGTCCGGCGGCCGGATCCGGCGATCGGGCAGGATTTGTGGGCGCTGCGGACGCCGCTGTGGACGGCTCCTGGCGGCGGGTACGCCTATGCATCGAACTCAACGCACATCGCGAGTATCGTGCTGCGGCGGGTGGCGGGGATGGAGATGGAGGCATACATCGATGCCAAGATCGCGAAGCCGCTGGGGTGGGGGCAGTGGGCGTGGGCGCGGCGGCGGGCCGACGGTACGGTGCGGCCGCATGCGCCGGGTGGGGCGGACATTGCGGTGCGGTCGACGGATACCCTGCGGTTCGCCTACCTGCTGCTGCACGGCGGGCGATGGGGGAAGCAGCAGGTGGTGCCGGCGGCTTACGTGGAACAGGTATCGAAGCCTTCCAGGTACAACCCGCATACGCCGTTTGGGCTAATGTTTGAAACAAATGCGGGCGGTCATGTTGCGGGGGCTCCGCGCGATGCGTACTTCAAGTCGGGGGCGGGTGGGTTTGGGATCTACGTGATTCCTTCGCTCGACATGGTGATTTACAAGATGGCCGGAAGCGATGCGCAGTATGATCCGGCTCGCACGGGGTTGCGGCAGGACTATCCCTATGATGGCTCTCGGGACAATTGGAAGCCGGCGGGGAAGACGCAGTTCAGCGACGGGCCGGTGGGGGTGGATGACGGCGTGCGGCGGGTGTTGGAGATGGTGGTGGCGGCAGTGGTCAGTCGATGATGGGGATTTGGGGGGCGGCGTTGGGGGGCATGAGACCGCTGAGGCGCGGATCCTGGAAGACCTCCACCGCGCGTTTGTAGGCGTTGAATCCCGCCTTGAGGTAGAAGGGCAGGGCTCCGGGGTGGTCGAGCGTGCAGGTGTGGAGTTTGAAGCGCGTTGGGTGGTTGCGGAAGGCTTCCCGAATGCCGTGGTGCATCAGGTAACGGCCCGCGCCTTTGCCGACGTGGGCGGGCGTGATGCCGAAGAAAGTGAGTTCCACTTCCGGCCACTCGTCGCGGTCGATCTCGAAGAGTCCGACGTCGGTGCCTTCATAGCTGAGGACGAAGATATCGACCCTGGGGTTGTGGATCTTGGCGGCGAGTTCCTCATCGTTGAAGCGGAGGCGGCTGAACCAGAGCCAGGGTTCGCCGATGCGGCGGAACAGGTCGCGGTACCAGTTCACTTCCGGCGTGCGCACCAGGCGGATCGCATAGCCGGACGGCGCCTCCAGCGGCTCGGCGTAACAGGCCGGCAGTGCTGTCATCTCCAGGTAGGTGACGACAGCGCCCAGCCGGCCTGGTTCGAGTTCGGTGTAGCCCTCCGGCAGCGGCATGCTACTTCGCTCGTTTGAGGGCGAGTTTTGCCGATACCTTGCGTCCTTCGTGTGTGGCGTTGACGTTGCCGTTCAGCGTATCGCCGTCGAGGTCACAGTCGAAGTTGGCAACGGTCTCGCCGGTGTCGAGGACGAAGGTGAGCTTCGCACCGTCGAGTTTCACTTCGCGCAGCGTGAAGCCGGGCTCGCCGTCGGGACCGCCAATGCCGGTGAGTTTGCCGGCGTCATCCTTGAAGGTGAAGACCAGCGGCACCACGCGCTTTTCGCCATCGCCCATGGTGGCTTCGGCGTTGCCGGTCCAGCGGCCAGTGGCATCGGCGGCCAGGGCCCTGAGAGTCAGAGTAAACAGCAGCAGCAGAGTTCTCATATCACCACTATGTTAACCAGACGTTTGGGAACGACAACCACGTTTTTGATCTGTTTGCCCTGGATGGCTTCCTTGATCTTGTCGCTGGCCATGGCGGCGGTTTGCAGATCGTCCTTGGTGGCGGCGACCGGAACGCGCATCTTGTCGCGCACTTTGCCGTTGACCTGGAGGACGATCTCGATGCTGTCTTCGATCAGGTAACGTTCTTCGTACTTCGGCCAGGGCACTTCGGAGAGTGGGCCTTTGGGCAGCGTGGTGAACTGCTGCGTCAGGCGCTCGTACAGTTCTTCGCTCAAGTGCGGAGCAAACGGGTTCAACACCTGCAGCAGCGCGGCGAGGGCGCTAAGCGGGCGCACTTCGGCGCCGGTGAGTTCATTGACGCAGATCATCATCTGCGAGATGGCGGTGTTGAAGGACATGGAGTCGATGTCGCCGCCGACTTTGCGGATGGTTTCGTGAACCACCTTGAGGATGGCGGGCGAGGCTTCGACGTCCTTGACCTTTTCGGAGATGCGCCAGGATTCGCCTTCGTCTGCGGAGTCCATGATGAGGCGCCAGACGCGACCGAGGAAGCGATAGACGCCTTCGACGCCTTTGGTGCTCCAGGGCTTCATCTGTTCGAGCGGGCCCATGAACATCTCGAACAGCCGCAGCGAATCGGCGCCGTACTCGTCGACGACGTGATCCGGATTGACGACATTGCCGCGGGACTTGGACATCTTCTGCATGTCCTCGCCCAGGATGAGGCCTTGGTTGACCAGTTTGTGGAAGGGCTCGATGGTGCTAACGTAGCCGAGGTCGTACAGCACCTTATGCCAGAAGCGCGCGTAGAGCAGGTGCAGCACGGCGTGTTCGGCCCCGCCGACGTAGAGATCGACACCGCCGGTTTTCCCATTGGCGCCCATCCAATAGCGTTCGGCTTCGACGCCGGCGAAGCGCGAGGCATTCTGCGCGTCGGTGAAGCGCAGGTAATACCAGCAGGAGCCGGCCCACTGCGGCATCGTGTTCGTCTCGCGGCGGGCCGTCTCCGAGTACTCCACCCAGTCGGTGGCTTTGCTGAGCGGGGGCTCGGGCGTGCCGCCGGGCTTGTAGTCATCGAGCGGCGGCGCAACGACTGGCAGCGCGGATTCGGGCAGGGCCTGGTGTTTGCCGTCTTCCCAGATGATGGGGAAGGGCTCGCCCCAATAGCGCTGGCGGGCGAAGAGCCAGTCGCGCAGCTTGTAGTTGATGGTCTTGCGGCCGAGGCCCTGGTCTTCCAGCCACGCCGTGATCTTGCGCTTGGCTTCCTGGGTGGGAAGGCCGTCAATCAAAGGCGAGTTGATGGCTGTGCCGTCGCCACAGAAGCACTGGTCGGTATTGCCTTCCGGGGCCTGCACCACCAGGCGGATGGGCAGGCCGAACTGCTCGGCGAATTCGTGATCACGATCGTCATGCGCGGGCACGGCCATGATGGCGCCCGTGCCGTAGCTGATGAGAACGTAGTCAGCAATCCAGATGGGGATGCGTTCGCCGTTGACCGGATTGATGGCATAGCCGCCGGTGGCGACGCCGGTCTTTTCCTTGGCTAGAGCGGTGCGGTCCATCTCGCTCTTGGAGGCGACCTGCTGGCGATATGCGCTGACGGCGTCGCGCTGTTCCGGCGCGGTGATGGCGTCGACCAGCGGGTGTTCCGGAGCCAGCACCATATAGGTGGCGCCGAACAGCGTGTCGGGGCGGGTGGTGAAGACGGTGAGGGAGTCGCCGGTGGACTCCACTTTGAACTTCACCTCGGCGCCCTCGCTACGGCCGATCCATTCGCGCTGGTGGCGCTTGATGCCTTCGGGCCACTCGAGCGTCTCCATCTCGCTCATGAGACGTTCGGCGTAGGCGGTGATGCGCAGCATCCACTGCTTGAGAGGCCGCCGCTCGACGGGGAAGCCGCCGACTTCGCTCTTGCCGTCGACAACTTCTTCATTTGCCAGCACAGTACCCAGGCCGGGGCACCAGTTCACCTGCACTTCGGCGACATAGGCCAGGCGGCGCACATCGATCTCGTCGCGGCTCAGGCCCTGCGCTTCCAACTCCGAAACAGGACGCGCCTTCTGTGTCTCGGCATCGTAGTAGCTGTTGTAGATCTGCAGGAAGATCCACTGCGTCCACTTGAAGTAGCCAGGATCGGTGGTGTTGATCTCGCGATCCCAGTCGTAGCAGAAGCCGAGGCGCTGCAACTGCTGGCGGAAGCGATTGACGTTGCGTTCGGTGGTGATGGCAGGATGCTGGCCGGTCTTGATCGCGTACTGTTCGGCGGGCAGCCCGAAGGCATCCCAGCCCATGGGATGCAGCACGTTGAAGCCGCGCTTGCGCAGGTAGCGCGAGACAATATCGGTGGCCGTGTAGCCTTCCGGGTGGCCGACGTGGAGGCCGTCGCCGGAAGGATAGGGGAACATGTCGAGCACGTAGAACTTCGGCCGCGAGGGGTCAAAGCCAGGCTCGCCGGGATTGGGCTGGCGGTAGGTCTTGTTGGCCTTCCAGTAGCCCTGCCATTTCGGCTCGATTTCGTGATAGGGGTACTGGCGGCGGCGTTCGATGGGTTTATCGCTCATAGCGGGGGACGGAATCTTTCAGTGTAGCGTCCGGGTATGGTTGGATGCTGGTGGGGTGATTGTGCGAATGGTCATCAATGGCTGGACGGTCGTAATGGAAATGCAGTATCGGGGTGGTAGATTAGTCAGATCCATGTTTAAGAAATCGCTTTGGAAGGCTCTGGTATTGTTATGTGCCGGTGTCCTGGGCATGACCGCACAGGAGACCACTGGCACGATTAGTGGAACGGTTGTGGATCCTTCGAACAGCCCGGTACCGGGCGTTGAGATCCAGTTGAAAGAAACGCGGACCGGGTTGGGCCGCGCGGTACGGTCCGGCAACGACGGCACATATCTGGCGCCGCTGCTGCCGCCGGGCCGCTATGACCTGGAGATCAATCATCCGGGCTTTGCGCCGTTCCGGCGAACGGGGATTGAAGTGAGCGTCACCGAACGCGTCAGCATCGAGTGTAAGCTCAGCGTGGGCACGGTGGAACAGAGTATCCAGGTGAGCGACACGGTGCCACTGGTGCAGGCCGAATCAGCCGCGCAGGGGCGGGTGATCGCGGGCAACACCATTCGCAGCCTGCCGCTGGCGACGCGCAACTACACGCAGTTGCTGGCGTTGACCGCCGGCGTCTCTCAGGCGCTTACCAATGCCGACACTGTCGGCCTGGGTAACATCAACCCGAACGTGAACGGCCTCCGCGCCGGCAGCAACAATATGCTGATGGACGGGCTGACGGCGCATGGCGCGCTGAACAACTCGCCGGCGAACGTCGGCTCCCCTGCCCTGGATTTCCTGGCCGAATTCAAAGTGTTGACCAGCCTGTTCAGTGCCGAGTACGGCAAGCAAGCCGGGTCGGTGGTGAACGTGGTCACCCGCAGTGGCGACAACGACCTGCACGTATCGTTGTGGGAATACCTGCGCAACACCAAACTGAATGCGCGGAATTTCTTCGGACAGCGGCGCGGGCAGAACAACCAGAACCAGTTCGGCTTCGCGGTAGGCGGACCGGTGCTGATTCCCAAGCTTTACAATGGCCGCAACCGCAGCTTCTTTTTCGTGGGTTATGAGGGATTGCGGCAGCGGAATGCGAACTCGACGGCAGCCATCAACACCTACACACTGCCGACAGTGGATATGCGCGCCGGTCGCTTCCCTGGCCTGATTCGCGACGCGGCCACGGGGCTTCCCTGCACCGCGGCCGACCAGCGCGGCTGCTTCCCCAACAACACCATTCCTGCCAGCCGCATCAACCCCGTTTCGAAGAACATCATGGAGGCGTATCTGCCTGTGCCGAACACGGTGGGCACGGGCACCATTAACTACGTCCGCTCGGGGAACCTGCGCGGAGAGAACAACCAGTTCTTTATTCGCGGCGATCACGCGTTCGGCGAGAAGCACCGGATCAACGGGCGTTACTTCCGCAGCCCCGCGGAGACCGAGAATCCCGGCGCGCTGCCCGGGTTGGCGACGCAGAGCATCACGGGCAAGTGGGACCTGGGCCTGACGGCGACGCAGCTACTCACCGCCAATCAGTTCAACGAACTGCGTCTGGGCTGGGCGCGCAACCTGTCGATCGGCGGCAACGCCAACCAGGATTTCCGAGACCCTCGTACGCTGGGCATTCCCTCCACCAATGACCTGTTGGGTATCCCCTCCATCAACATTTCCGGCGTGGTGAACTTTGGCCGCGACCAGTATTTCCGCGACAACGTCCACATGTACACCATCAGCGATAACTTCACCAGCATCCAGGGTCGGCATGCGTTGAAGTTCGGTGTGGAGTTGCGCCAGGCGCGCATGCAGGCGGGCAATACGCTAACAAACCGCCCGCGCTGGGTCTTCAACGGAGCCAGTTCCACCAACGCCTTCGCCGACTTCCTGCTGAGCCTGCCTTCGCAGGGCACCTACGGGATAGGCGCCGGCGTGGTGAACCTGCATAACTTTGCCTTCAACACGTTCGCCCAGGATGATTTCAAAGTCAGCCGCAACCTCACGTTGAACCTGGGCCTGCGGTATGAGTACAACGGCTTGCCGAAGGAATCACAGCGCTATTTCGTGGGCTTCTGGCCGGGGCGGTATACGGGTCCGGGGAGCCCGGAGTCAGGCGGGATCGTGGTGAGCGGGCAGAACGGCGTGCCGGATTCGACGGTCTTCGCACCGAAGAAGAACTTCGCTCCTCGCTTTGGATTTGCGTATTCGCCCGGGTCGTCCACCCGGACGGCGATTCGCGGCGGCTATGGGATCTACTACGACCAGGCGGCCGGGCAAGTGACGCAGCAGTACTTCAACAACCCGCCGGTGCTGGCGCAACGCAACGTGGTGTTTCCGGCCAATGGCGTGCCCGATGGTTGGGTGTACCGCGTGGATGGCTTGGATCCGACCATCCTGCCGGTGCCCACCGCCACCAGCGCCATCACGCTGACCGGACTGAATGCTCGGCCCAAGCCCGATATGGTGCAGCAGTGGAACCTGGATGTGCAGCGGCAGTTGCCGGGCAACATGGTGTTGCAGGCGGCGTATGTGGGCACGCACGGCACACACCTGTTCCTGGCGCGTAACATCAACTTCCCGCGGCAGGGCGCTGACGGCGTGTTCCGCCGGCCGTTTGTGGGCTTCGGGCCCATCCGCTACATGGATAACAACGGCAACTCGCTCTATCACTCGGGCCAGTTCACCTTCCAGAAGCGCTTTGCCAGCCGCGGCCAGTTCCTCGCGGCCTACACCTGGTCGAAGGCGTTGGATGACGCGGCGTCCACCGACCGCTACTTCGTCAACTCGACGGGTAACCCGTTGGACTTCCGGTCCAACCGCGGCCCGGCCACCTATGACCGTCCGCACCGGCTGACGGCGAGTTTCAACATTGCGCTGCCGAATCCGGTGGCGCGCGCGAAATACTTCCTGGATGGCTGGCAGTTGGCGGGCGTGGGTGTCATCCAATCGGGGACGCCGTTTGACATCACGAACAACCAAAGCGCGCTCGATATCGACGGCGATATGGGCAATGCGGGCGCGGGCGGTCGTGCCGACTACGTAGGCGGCGAGATCTACACCACCGGCGATACATCGCAGCGGCTGGGCGGTTGGCTGAACCGCAACGCGTTTGCAAGGGCGCCGCGCACTCGCTATGGCAACCTGGGCCGCAACGTCGCCCGCGGGCCGAACCACGCCAATATCGACGTTGCCATCGACAAGCAGTTCCCGCTGTGGGAGCGGGCGCGGCTGAACTTCCGCGCCGAAGCTTTCAATCTGTTCAACAACCCGAATTTCGCCAATCCCAGCGGAAATCTGGATGCGCCGACCTTTGGCGTGATCGGTTCCACGGTGAACAACGCGCGCATTGTGCAGTTTGCGTTGAAGCTGATGTTCTAAACTTCGGTAGCCCGAAGCCTTTCGCGGGCGCAACGCGTCATACTGTGTGTGGCGCATTGCGCCCGTTCTGTTTATGAAGGCTCTGGACGTAGCAGAAGGCGTGTTCTGGTGCACGGCAATCGCGGTGGCGGCCGTTGCGGCCCACGCCTGGTACACGCCGAAGCCGCTGCAGCCGTTGCCGCCGCGGTTCACGGTAGTGGCCGAGATCAGCGCTGACGGTACCCTGCTGCGCACGCCCGGCTATGGCCTGACCACCGAGATCGCGGCCTATCAGGATGAGTTGTTCGCCTACCTGATGTTCCAGCATCTGCGGCGTTATCCTCCGGTGGCGAGCAGCGGAGGCCGTCTGCTGCTGACCTTTGACCCCAAGCAAAAGCAGGCCCCATACCGCGTCGTGCTGGAGGGCGAAGCCGACCTGGTCACCGCTATTGGGGCGGTGGCGCCGTTGGACAACGGATGGAAACTGACTCCCGACAGCGTGCGGCGCTCGTGGGAGGAGCAGACCCGCATCTTTGAGAACGCCTACAACCTGCCGGTGCGGCAGAAGCTGGAGGATCTTCCCCGGGAGGCGCTGGGCCGCTACCTGCAGCGCTTCATCGAGTTCAAGTCGCGCACCGATCCGCGCATCCGGCTGAAGATGGAACCGGTGCCGGTGCCCGTATCCGAGGAGCAGGCGCAGCGGCTGGCCGGCGATATGCTAACTGTCGCGGCGTTCTATGATCTACCGCTGGAGATCCTGGTGGGTGTGGGCGCGATTGAGAACAACTACATGGATGTGCGCGGCGACCTGCAACATTCCATTTGGAAGCGGCGCGCCGAACCTGGAGATATCGTCTTGGAGCGGCGCCGCGGCCGGGTGCGGGTAGCTAACTTCTCCACCGGCGTCTGGCAGGTGACGCGCCAGACGCTGCGGTATGCGCACGGGTTGGTGGCGAAGGACGGACGCGACTATACGCAACTGCCCGAGGAGTTGCGGCCGCCGGAGAAGTTCGACATTGATGCAGTGAGCCCACGTGTGCTGACCACCTACGCTGGCATGCTATTGCGTGACCTGCTGGACCAATTCGAAGGCGACGTGATGCTGGCGGTGTCGGCGTATAACGGCGGTCCGAAACGCCCAAACCTGCGCTACGGCGAAGGGGTGCAGCGGGCGGCGGAGCATGCGCGGCGCGTCGTGGAACAGGCGGCGGTGTTGAATGGCGAGGCGGTGGTGCAACGCAGTTGGCTGCGCTGAGTGGGCCGGCCGTCTTACCCGGCCTCTGCTTCCTCCGATTCGGACGATGAGCTTGGATGGCCGGTGCGGCGGATGCCGTGCTTCTCCATTCTGTACAGCAGCGCTTTGCGGCTTATATCCAGGTATCGTGCCGTGTGTGTCTGGTTGCCATTGAACTTGTTCAGCGCCCGTTCAATGAGTTCCTTCTCGACAGCTTCCAGGCTGACTCCCTGTGGGGGAAGGTTGAGTTGCAGGGTATCCACCGAGACGTGCTCCTGGCGCAGGAAATCCGGAAGATCGGCGACCGTGATCTCATCCTCGCGACTGAGGACAACAGTCCGTTCGATGACGTTCTCCAGCTCCCGGATGTTGCCGGGCCAGCGGTAGTTCTGGAAGTACTTCAACAGCGATGAGGGAAGGACGGCGCCGGGTCGGGCGGCCTTCTCCTTGGCGCGCACGAAGAAGTGTTGGACCAGACCGGGGATATCCTCGGCGCGTTCGCGCAGAGGCGGCAACACCAGGGGGATAACGGCAAGGCGGTAGTAGAGATCTTCGCGAAAAGTGCCGTCCTCGATCATGGCTTTGAGATCGCGGTGTGTCGCCGCAACAATGCGCACATCGACGCGTTCGGGTTGCGTGGCGCCGACCTTCTCGATCTCGCCTTGTTGCACCAGTCGCAGGAGCTTGACTTGCAGTTCACCGGGCATCTCGCCGATTTCGTCCAGGAAGAGCGTGCCGCCCGCGGCGAGTTCGATGCGGCCCTTCTTATTGGCCATGGCGCCGGTGAAGGAGCCTTTGACGTGGCCGAATAGCTCGGATTCCAGCAAATCGCGCGGAATCGCTCCGCAGTTGATGGTGATGAAAGGCTTGTCTTTGCGAAGGCTGTTAACGTGGATGGCTCTGGCGAGCAGTTCCTTGCCAGTGCCAGTCTCGGCGCGGATGAGGATAGTGGAGTTACTGCGGGCAGCGCGGCCGGCCATCTCGAGCACCGAAACCAGCGCCTCGGAGTGCCCGATGATGTTCTCGAAGCCGTACTTGCGATCGAGGTTTTGACGGAGGGTACGGACTTCCTGGATGAGATGCGTGTGATCGAGAGCGCGGCGGATGCCGAGCGCGAGGTCGTCATACTCGATGGGCTTGGTCAGATAATCATAGGCGCCTGCCTTTACCGCTTCCACCGCGCTTTGGATCGTGCCGTAAGCCGTGATGACGATGACGGGCAAATCGGGCTCCTCCACGCGGATGCGTTCGAGCAACTCCAGGCCGGACATACCAGGCATGCGCAGGTCGGTGAGGACCAGCGCGGGACGGGTGTTCTGGATGGAGGCGAGCGCGGCCGGGCCGTCCGGGGCCGCCGACACCTCATACCCGGCATCTTCGAGTTGGGTTTGCAGTACCCAGCGCAGGTTGTCGTCGTCATCTACAACGAGGATTCGTGTTTTGGTCATGCGGCGTTGCGTTGTCTGACGGGAAGAATAACGGAGAACGTCATCCCACGGTCGTCATTGCGTCGGGCCGTGAGTTGACCGCCCATCTGGTTCACAATCTGGTGGGCCACCGACAGGCCCAGGCCCGTGCCGGACTCTTTGGTGGTGAAGAACGGATCAAAGAGCTTCTCAACATCTTCCGGCGCCACGCCGCTGCCTTCGTCGACCACGCGGATCGCGATCTTGCCTGAATCGGAATGCGCCACCAGGAAGATGGTAGCAGCGTCCGGGCTGGCGGCAATGGCGTTGATGATGAGATTCAGAAGCACCTGCCGAAGCTGGTCGGGATCACATTCGACGTCGGGCAGGTCATCCTCAATCTGGAGTTGAAAGACGATGCGCTTCTTGTCCACCGCATGTTCGCCAAGCTGGCGAACATCCACCAACAACGTCCGGATGTTGATTTGTTGAAAGCTGGGCGAGCGCGGCCGGGCGAAGTTGAGGAAGTTGGTCAACAAGCCGTTGAGGCGCTGGCACTCGGTTTGGATGATATGGACGCAGCGTTCCAGTTTTTCGTCATTCGGGATATGGCGGCTGAGAATAGAGGCGGCGCCGGAGATGCTGGCCAGTGGGTTGCGCACCTCGTGGGCGAGTCCGGCTGAGAGGTGTCCGATGGCGGACAGCCGCTCGGCCCGCTTCATTCCTTCAAAGTTGGCCTGCAGTGTTTCGTAGACCTCGGCGAGTTTGCCGGCCAGTTCCTGGTACTTGTTCTTCTGCCGGCGTTCGCGGTCGGTATAAACGCCGGTGAGTACGGCGAGCGTGCAGAAGGATACCAGTTCCAGATAGCGGTTCACGAGCCGTTCGGTGAACAGATCCTGGCTCACCAGGAACTGGTGGAGAAAGGCCGCGCTGGACAGAAGCGCAATGGCAAGGCCGCCGCGCCATCCATCCAAGAGCGCGGCCAGCACGATGGGAAAGTAGTAGACGCGCGGGAAGATGTAGTGCCAGTAGTTCCGTTCCAGCGGCGTGAAATGCTGCATGGTGGCAATCCCGGCGACGATCAATACGAGAACAGCGCGGAGCCGCCAATCACGCATGGTTGCAATCCTCTGTAGGCCGCCACGGGCGCGGCTTCTTTCTCGAAGGGTACACCAGGGCGGCTACGCGGGGATGGCACGCGCGCCCATCCTGTCGGTGGCAGGCGTTTGCTTTTGGCCGATTCTCTGGATGGCGTCCAGAACGCGTTCGTGCAGATTGGCAACGGCGCCTCTCAGGCTGGCCGGCAGTTCGCTGGAGAACAGCGGCTCCATGGAGCGGACCGAGACCCGGCAGGCGCGGTCATCCAGATTGGAGAGCACCACCGGCTCCGGAATGAAGAGGCCGCCGGCCGGATTTATCGCGGTGCCTTCCAGCAGGCGGATGGGATCATCCACGTAGAGCACGACATTCTGTTTGAGAACCACGCCTAGCTCCTGCCTGACTCTGGCGGCGGCATCCACTTCGCAGGGAACGCGGAGACCCTCTAAGGCCAGGGCTCTGCGAAGAAGGCGAAGCGATACGTCGAAAGATTCGTCGACGGTGAACGTTATGATTTTTCCTTCGGGGCTCATTGCCGTAACCTCATCTTTTGGAATAGGAGCGGACCGTGTCAGGCAGCGTCCGCGGTCCGGATACTCTCGCGGGAGAGCGTCTCTTCGGCCCGCAGTGCCTCGGCCAGCCGGTACTTGAGACGGCGAACGGCGCGGTTGAGCGCCGCCTGCAGGGTCGTGCCGGTTTCACGAACAGCCAGGTCTCCAATCCTGGGTGCGCGGATCGTGATTTGCGCCAGCTTATCCACACCGCCGCGCGGACCGTTGAGATCCATCAGGTACACGAACGCCTCCGGCACGTGGACGCGGAAGGCGTCCAGCGCGCGTTCCATGCTCCGTTCGATCTTCTCTCGCAGAGCATCGGTGAGTTCGACATTGCGTGTACGGATAGAGAGTTCCATATCTGTTCCTTAGTTGGGTTATTGAGCAACGGCAGTTGACGGAGACGTTTCGGTCGCCGCCTGGCTCCGCGCGTACTCACAGAGCTTATGTGCATGCGGCATGCCAATTGCCTTGGACGCCACTGGCGGCGTTTTCTGATGGTGGAGTGGCCCCGCCACCGCCCCTTCTCGGACAGTGGTGCCCGAAAAGAGGCAGTAGCGCCGCGAATAGCTCTGAAAACGTCGGGTATACGGCCGCGCAGAAGTGGCAAGACGCGTGCATATACAAGAGCAGAACCCATTTCACTGGTCACCGTTGTTCCGGTGCATCACCCAACAAAAAGGAGGACTGATCTTGCGCTCGAAACGGATTCTTGCACCTATCAACTTAGCGAAGCCTGCCGAAGATGACATTCGGTATGCGCTCCATATCGCGAGGGCATTCCGGGCAGACCTGCATCTTCTTTACGTTGGCCATTCCAGTTCGCCAGGCTTGACCCAGGGCTGGCCCGTGGATGCTCTCCGCTATGGGGAAACCGAGGTGGAGGTGCACTGTGCCGTGCGAACCGGGCCGGTCGCGTTTACGATTGCGCGGCACGCAGAAGAACTGGACGCGGATCTGGTATTCCTTCGCAGCCGCCGGTATGGAAGCTGGAAGCGCTTCTTTCGAAGCTCAGTGACGGACGAGTTGATGGGGCTTAGCCGCCGCCCGGTGGGCGTCGCGCCGGCCATCAGCATTACCGACCTCCCGATTCCTGGAGATCGACTCGTGTGTCTGGTCGGGTTGGATGGGAAAGAAGCGATGCTGGTTCGGTACGCGACGGACCTCGCCATCGCGAGAGGAGCGGAGTTGGTACTCACACATATCGTGCCGGAATCGAGTGAGGCTCTGCTATTCCACGCCGCCGACGGTGGTTTGCGGCCACTTTCGAAGGAGCGTGCCGGGAAGCAGCTCCTGAACCTGACCCGCGGTCTGCCGGTTCCGGTGAAGATGTCTCTGTGGGTAGGGGATGTTGCAGCAGGCGTCCGGCGCACGGTGCGGGAGCACTCCGCGGATCTGGTGCTGGCAGCGCGGAGTCACTCGGGAGTAACGGCGGTTTACGGGAACGATCTGGACTGGCTTGCCGGCACAGTAGGCTGCCCGCTCGTGACGGTTCCAGTCGACAACCACCTTGGGGCACCGCTCATGGATGGGATCCATCGGCGGGTGCACGCCCCTGATCATCAGATGGATGAGGTCGCCGTCGGCGCGTAGACAGGGACAACACTTTTTAACGAGGGAACGGACATCATGAGAGATCGCATCTATATCACCGAAACCGATCACGACGACTTGCGGCGCCTGGTAGCTGTGCGCCGCGGCGGCGACGGCGACACGGAAAACCTGCGGCAACTGGAGGAGGAACTGGACCGCGCCGAAATCGTGGACCACCGCCAGACCATTCCTCCGGATGTCATCACCATGAATTCGGAGGTGCGCCTGATGGATATGGATTCCGGCGACATCAAAGTCTACAAGCTGGTTTTCCCCATCCAGGTGAGGACGGATCACACCCTCTCGGTGCTCGCGCCGATCGGGACCGCGATACTGGGATACCGATCCGGCGACGTCATCGAGTGGCGCGTGCCTCGCGGCATCCGCCGCCTGAAGGTACTCGATGTGCTTTTCCAGCCGGAGGCGGCGGGGACTCCCTCCGCGGCGTGATAGCGATGGATGTCCGCCGCAGTCCGCAGCTTACACCCGGCGTCAGACCGGAAAATCCTTTGTACTCGGCTGCCGTTCGTTCGGATGATGCACCTGGATGCTCGAATGGCAGCCCTCGCAATGCAGCCGTGCATCACTCCCCGGCCCGCGTTCCTCCCATTCGTTGTAGTACTCCGAATACGTCACGCCCCAGGGAATACGGTATCGCGCGCGAAGCGCCTTCTCATCGATGATGGCGTTGGCGAACACGTAGCTTGCCGCGGCCTCGCCCATCCGGCTGTAGGTGCGGCGCACGTGGATGCCGGAGGCGCGCATTGCGGCCTCAATCGCGCGCAGGTGCGGGCAGGTGACGGTAAGAGTGGGATCCTCCTGGTAGAGCACCTCATCCATGCTGAAGATCTCGCTGTTCTGCACGGCGGGGATGTATTTGCGCAGACGCGGGTCGGCTTCCAGATCGGCTAGCAGTTTGGCCTGTGCCGCGCGGAACTGGCGATTGAACTCCTCCCAGTCGTAGGGCTCGTATCCGGAGCCGGTAATAGATCCCCCACCCGGAAACACCTTGAGGATAAACGCCACCCAACCGAGGATCCACAGGGTGCCCACGCCGCCTGCAATCGACTGCCCGAGTATGCCTTTCTCTCCCCGCACCTCCATCATGTAATAGAACGCCGCGGCGAACCCCGCCAGCATAGTCGGCGTAAGCAGGAGCATGGCCGTCATGCGATACAGATCTTTCCGGCTGCTATACTTGGCGCGGTTCCAATAGACCAGCGGCAGCATCAGCACCGCCACCAGTTGGAACATCGCAAACACGCCCCCCGGCGATATCCACCCGAAGCCGATCAGGCAATAGAACGGCACCGTAAACGCAATCAAGAACGTGTACAGCCCCTGGGCCCAAACCGGCATGTCTTCGATTGTATTCCCCATGCCAAAATATAAGGCGCAATGTCCAGTCCCGTTTTGATCATCGCCAGTGGCGATCTTCGTCTCTCTGCCAACCGTGTGTGTTGGCCCGCCCAGCAGCAGGCCGAAGAGGCTGTCTGCGCGGCAATCCGCCAGTTGGGCCGCCAAGTGGAGCGCGCCCACCCCATTGATCCCACCAAGCAGCACGGCTTCATTGACTCCCAGGCGTACGGCATGCGCGTCTTCCGCAACATTCCCGAAGATGCCCCGCTCGTCGTGGTGGAAGCCGTGTGGCAGTACAGCCATCACGTCCTGGCCGGACTCACCACCCACAAAGGCCCCATCCTCACCGTTGCCAACTGGAGCGGCCAGTGGCCGGGCCTCGTTGGCCTGTTGAACCTCAACGCCTCGCTCACCAAAGCCGGTGTACGCTACTCCAGCCTTTGGAGCGCGGACTTCACCGACGATTTCTTCTTGATCGGCCTCAAGCGCTGGTTGAATGGCGAGGCCGTCACGCATGACCTCAGCCACGTCAAACCCCTCGATCCGGCGGCCCTGCCCGCCGATGCCCGCGAACTCGGCGCAAAGCTGGCGGCGCAGTTGAAGCGCGACAAAGCCATCATCGGCGTCTTCGATGAAGGCTGCATGGGCATGTATAACGCCATCATTCCCGATGAACTGCTGCATCCCACCGGCGTCTTCAAGGAACGGCTGTCGCAATCGGCGCTGGCCGCGGCCATGAGCACCGTCACCGATGCCGAAGCGCAGGCCGTTCGCACGTGGCTGGACCAGCGCGGCATGCAGTTCAAGTTCGGTCCAACGCCGGAGACCGATCTCACGCCCGAACAAGTGCATGAACAGTGCAAGATGTACGTCGCCGCCGTGCGCATCGCGGCGGACTTCGGCTGCGACGCCATCGGCATCCAATACCAGCAGGGTTTGAAGGACACCTGCGCGGCGTCGGACCTGGTGGAAGGCATGCTGAATAACCCGGATCGCCCGCCGGTGTTCTCGGCAAGCGGCGAGGAGTTATACAAAGGCCAGGCCGTCACCCATTTCAATGAAGTGGACGAATGCGCGGGCCTGGATGGGCTCGTCACCAACCGCGTCTGGACCGCCATGGGCCTGGATCCCTCAAACACGCTGCATGACGTCCGCTATGGCGAAGCCTATAACGGGCAGTTCGTGTGGGTCTTCGAAATCTCCGGCGCGGCACCCGCGTCGCACTTCATCGGCGGCTACGCAGGCGCCATCGGCGAACGGCAGCCTCCGATGTACTTCCCGCGCGGCGGCGCCAGCATGAAGGGCGTCAGCAAGCCGGGCGAGATTGTCTGGAGCCGCGTGTACGTGGAAGACGGCAAGCTGAAGGCCGATATCGGGCGCGGCGGCGTAGTGGAACTGCCCGAGGCCGAAACACAGCGCCGCTGGCAGATCACCACACCGCAGTGGCCCATCATGCATGCGGTCACCTACGGTGTCAGCCGCGACCAGTTGATGGCGAAGCATAAGTCGAACCACGTGCAGGTGGCCTATGCTCCCGACGCCGCCACAGCCGATCAGGCGCTGGCAGCGAAGGCGGCGATGTTTGCTGGCCTCGGCCTGGAAGTTAACTGCTGCGGGCTGTAATCCACACAAGGGCGCATGCTACGATTCGCTCGTAACCATGCGCCTTTTCCTTTTCGCACTCACCCTGTGCGCCATCCCCTCTGCCTACCCGCAGACCAAGCTTCTTCGATTCCCTGATATTCACCAGAACAAAGTCGTCTTCACCTATGGAGGCGACCTTTGGACCGCCTCCAGCGAAGGCGGCACCGCCACGCGTTTAACCGCGCATCCCGGCCTGGAACTCTTCGCGAAGTTCTCCCCCGACGGCCAGTGGATCGCCTTCACCGGACAGTATGACGGCGACGAGCAGGTCTACGTGATCCCCGCTACCGGCGGTGCGCCGAAGCAGTTGACCTGGTATCCCGCCCGCGGCCCGCTGCCCGATCGCTGGGGGTATGACAACCAGGTCTACGGCTGGACACCGGACAGCAAAGCCGTGCTCTTCCGCTCCATGCGCGATGCGTGGACCACGGGCCAGAACCGGCTGTTCACCGTGCCGGTGACGGGCGGCCTGCCGGTGGAGTTGCCCATGCCGCAGACCGGTGCGGGCGACCTCTCACCGGACGGCACCAAGATCGTCTACTCGCCGCTGTTCCGCGACTTCCGCAGCTGGAAGCGCTACCAGGGCGGCTGGGCGCAGGACCTCTACATCTTCGATACCAAGACCAGCGCGATTGAGCCCGTGGCCCATCACCCGCGCACCGACCGCGACCCCATGTGGCTGGGCAACCGCATCTACTTCAATTCCGATCGCAGCGGCAAACTGAACCTCTACGAGTTCGACCCGGCATCCAAAAAGGTGCGGGCCGTGACGGAGTTCACCGATTGGGATGTGCGCTGGCCCTCGCGCGGGGATAAAGACGAGATCATCTTCGAACAGAACGGCGAACTGCACGTGATCTCCACGAAGCCCGGCAGCAAGGCGCGGCGCATCCGGATCAACGTGCCCGATGATGGCTTGGCGTCGCGGCCCGGGCTGATGCAGGTGGGCGGGCAGGTGTCGAACTTCGACCTCAGCCCGAAAGGCGAGCGGGCGCTGTTCACCGCTCGCGGCGATATCTTCACCGCACCCATTGAAAAGGGCGTCAGCCGCAACCTCACCCGCTCCAGCAACGCGCATGACAAGGCGCCGGCATGGTCCCCCGATGGCAGCCGCATCGCGTTCCTTTCCGATCGCAGCGGCGAAGAGGAGATCTGGATGGTCAACCAGGATGGCTCCGGGGGCTTGCAGCAGTTGACCACCAATGGCAAGGCGATGCGCTACAACGTGCAGTGGTCGCCCGACGGCAAGATGCTGAGCTTCAGCGATAAGGACGGCAAGCTCTATCTGTTGAAGCTGTCGGATAAGAGTATCACCGAGATTGCCGACGATACGCAGGGGCAGATGTTCGATGCGGTGTGGGCGCCCGATAGCGGCTATCTGGCCTACAGTCTGGCAAACCCGAACCAGGGGCGCTCATTGTGGATCTACAGCATCGCGGACGGTAAGGCGCAGCGTGTCACTGACCCCAGCTTCAACGCCACCGGCCCATCGTTCGATCCCGAAGGCAAGTACCTCTATTACCTCAGCAATCGTGAATACGCCCCGATGATCGGGACTACCGAGTTCAACTTCGCCTTGACGCGTAGCGTGGCGCTATACGCGATGGCGTTGCGCAAAGACGTGGCCAATCCGTTCCCGCCGGAAAGCGACGAAGTCACCATCGAAAAGAAGGACGAGAAAAAGGAAGAGAAGAAGGACGAGAAGAAGCCCGACAGCAAGGAGCCGAAGCCGTTGAACATTGACTTCGACGGTATCAGCGGGCGAGTGGCGCGCGTGCCGCTGCCGCCGGCCAACTACAACGCCGTAGTGGCGCTGAAGGGGCACCTGCTGTATTCCAAGTCCGGCAGCTTCTTCTATGGCCGCGAGCCCGAAGCCCAGCCTTCGCTGGTGATCTATTCGTTGAAGGATCGCAAGGAAGCAGTGCTGGCCGACAACATACAGGGCTGGGCTACGTCGTTCGATGGCAGCAAGGTGCTGGTGCGGCAGGCGGGTGCGTTCCAATTGATGCCGCTGACCATGACCGGAGCGACGGCGAAGAAAGCCGTATCGACGGCGGGCCTGACCGTGGATCGCGTCCCCAGCCAGGAGTACACGCAGATCTTCAACGAAGTGTGGCGGCGCTTCCGCGACTTCTTCTACGTATCGAACATGCACGGGTATGACTGGGAGGCGCTCCGCCGGCAGTATTCCCCGCAACTGGAATACGTGGCGCACCGGTCGGACTTGAACTACATCATCGCGGAGATGATCTCGGAGCTGAACGTAGGCCACGCCTACATTGCCGGCGGCGATTGGAACATCCCGGCGCGCCCGCGCGTGGCGCTGCCCGGCGCTCGCTTTGCGTTGGATGAGGCCAGCGGCCGCTACAAGATCGCCAAGATCTTCCAGGGCCACAACGAAGAGCCGGCCTACCGGTCGCCTCTGACCGAGGTGGGCGTGAACGTGACCGTCGGCGACTATGTGCTGGCGGTCGACGGAGAGGACCTCACCGCTACCACCAACCCGTACCGCCTGCTGCGCGGCAAGGCCGACCGCCAGGTCCGGTTGACCGTAAACGTGAACCCGGTGATGGAAGGCTCGCGCGAGGTGGTCTTCCAGCCCATCGCCAGTGAGGACAAGCTGCTGTACCTGGAGATGGTGCTGCGCAACAAGGAGCGCGTCGAGAAGGCGACCAACGGCCGCGCCGGATACCTGCACATCCCC
>JAEUQF010000203.1 GCA_016789745.1 Bryobacterales bacterium | reverse complement strand
TTTTCGGCCCGGCCATAGCCGACGACGCTGGTCTTGATTTCCATGGGAGAATACTCGCCCAAAGAGATGCCCGATTCGGCAATGGCGTACAGAACCACGCCGCGGGTGTGGGCAAGGGTGAGGGCGCTGCGGACATTGGCTGCATGGAAGACAGCTTCCACGGCGGCCTGTTCCGGGGTGTGTTCCCGGATGACGGCACGGAGGCCATCGCCGATCTGCAGCAGGCGAGTGGCCAGCGGGTCCTTAGGCCTGGTGCGAATAACGCCGAACGTTACCAGACGGTGCCGCTTGCCATCGCTTTCGATGACGCCGTAGCCCGTGCGTTCGGTTCCGCAGTCAACCCCGAGGACCCGCATGAAAAACCGCTTAGCTGGCCAGCGCTTCCATTTCCTTTTCGTCGATGTCGAAGTTAGACCAGACGTTCTGCACGTCATCGTGATCTTCCAGAACTTCGCTCATTTTCAACATGCCGGAGGCGTTCTTGCCTTCGAGCTTGATGAGGTTCTTGGGAACCATGGCGATGCTGGCTTCGACGGTGGGAATGCCGGCCTTCTGGATGGTTTCCAGCACCTGGACGTGGCTTTCCGGAGGCGAGAGCACTTCCCAGTTGGTGCCGTCGTTCCGGAGGTCATCGGCGCCGGCGTCCAGTACCAGATTCATGAGCGCGTCTTCTTCGGCCGCTTCGAGTTCGATGAGGATCTGGCTCTTGCGTTCGAACATCCAGGTGACGCTGCCCACTTCGCCGAGGTTCCCGCCGTTCTTGGAGAAGGCATGACGGATCTCGGCGACGGTGCGGTTGCGGTTGTCGGTGGCTACTTCGACGATGACGGCGGCGCCGCCGGGACCGTAGCCTTCGAAGGTGATTTCTTCAATCTGGCCGCCTTCCAGTTCGCCGGTGCCGCGCATGATGGCGCGTTTGATATTGTCGGCGGGCATGGAAACGGCTTTGGCCGCGGTAATGGCTGTACGCAGGCGGGCGTTGGAATCAGGGTCGCCGCCGCCGCCGCGCGCCGCAATCATGATTTCCTTGATGAGACGCGTGAAGATCTTTCCACGCTTCGCGTCCGTCGCGGCTTTCTTGTGCTTAATCGTGTGCCACTTGGAATGGCCTGACATGGATACCTCGAAAAGTTCTACTTGGTAGGAGACTTCAACCTAGGATATCAAAACAACCAAGCCGCCTTCGCGTGTGTAGCCTGAGCTATAGTATGGGACTGCCTGAAAGGTGATTGCCCTGTGAGCAACGACGTCCAATTCTTACTGACTGCTAAAGACCTTCCCACCCATTGGTACAACCTGCTGCCGGACTTTCCGGAGCCGCTGCCGCCGCCCCTGCATCCGGGGACGCGGGAGCCGGTGACGCCGGATCTGATGACGGCGATCTTTCCCGAGAACCTGGTGATGCAGGAGATGAGTCCGGAGCGGAGCATCGAGATTCCGGATGAGGTGCGCGAGGTCTACGCGCTGTGGCGGCCGACGCCGCTGCTGCGCGCCGTCCGTCTGGAGCGGGCCTTACAGACGCCGGCGCACATCTATTACAAGTACGAAGGCGTGAGCCCGGCGGGGAGCCATAAGCCGAACACGGCGATTCCGCAGGCATACTACAACAAACTGGCGGGGACCAGGCGGCTGGCGACGGAAACGGGCGCGGGGCAGTGGGGGTCGTCGCTGGGCTTTGCCTGCAGTGTATTCGGACTGGAGTGCACCATCTACATGGTGAAGGTGAGCTTCAACCAGAAGCCTTACCGCAAGCTGCTGATGCAGACATATGGCGCCACGGTGTTTGCCAGCCCCAGCGAGCAGACGGAGTTTGGCCGTAAGGTGCTGGCCGAGACGCCGGACACGAACGGCAGTCTGGGGATTGCCATTTCCGAAGCAATCGAAGACACGGTGCGGCATCCGGGGACGAAGTATTCGCTGGGCAGCGTGCTGAACCATGTGTGCCTGCACCAGTCGGTGATCGGGCAGGAGACCATCAAACAGATGGCTCTGGCGGGCGAGGAGCCGGATATTGTGATCGGCTGCGCGGGCGGCGGCAGCAACTTCGCGGGCATCGCGTTCC
Organism: Bryobacterales bacterium; assembly: GCA_016789745.1. Classification (GTDB taxonomy): domain Bacteria; phylum Acidobacteriota; class Terriglobia; order Bryobacterales; family Bryobacteraceae; genus CADEFT01. The sequence goes on along the minus strand of JAEUQF010000203.1, from coordinate 15,893 downwards.
CGTATGTGGAGCGGATGCTGCATGCGGGCAAGAAGTACCGCATCATTGCCTGCGAGCCGGCGTCATGTCCGTCGTTGACGAAGGGCGAACTGCGCTATGACTTCGGCGATACGGCGCAAACCACGCCGCTGATGATGATGCATACGCTGGGGCACGACTTTATGCCGCCCAGTATCCACGCGGGCGGTCTGCGGTATCACGGCATGGCGCCGATGGTGAGCCACTGCTACAAGCTGGGGCTGATTGAAGCCGCGGCCGTACCGCAATTGAAGGTGTTCCAGGCGGCGGTGCAGTTTGCGCGGACCGAAGGCATTGCGCCGGCGCCGGAATCGGCCCACGGCATTGCGGTGGCGATTGACGAAGCGCTGCGCTGTAAAGAGGAAGGCCGCAAGCAGGTGATTGTCATTAATGTGAGCGGCAACGGGTTATTGGACCTGACGGCGTATGACAGCTATCTGTCGGGGCGGATGCAGGAGACTGGGGAGTTGAACGGATGACGCGGCGCGACCTGCTGGGATTGGGTGTCGCGGCTGGTATGGATGCCGGAGCGGCGCCCGCCAGCGGGTTGCGCCATCTGCTTCCGGCAGCGACACATGAGCGGTTCCTGATCAAGGCCTCGTTCTACCAGCCGCTGCGGCGCGAACCTGTGCTGCAGGTGGGGAACCGTCGAGTGACGGGCGAACGCACCGATACGGATGGGCAGTTCTGGCAGTTCGATGTGCCGGGGTTGAAGCCTGCTACGGAGTATCAACTGCGTTTGGATCGCGGCGAGCCGTGGCCGCTGCGCACCATGCCCGCGCCGGATGCGACGATGGATCGATTCCGGCTGTTGGTGTACACCTGCGCGGGCGGCCATGACGCCATGCGGGTGGAAGGCACGGACGAGCCGTATTGGGTGAGTGTGGAGGCGCGGCGGCGGTTGCTGGGGGCGGCGTTGCGGGAGAAGCCCGATGCGATGATCGCCATCGGCGACCAGGTGTACTGGGACTTGCGTTATGGGCGGGGGACGGGCAAGTATCCCATCGGACAGCAGCCGTGGGCAAAGGCTCTCTTGGGCGGGGAGTTCGACCGCGATATCCCGGTGATCGGCACGCGCAATGAGCCGTTGTTGAAGAAGGCGGTGGACCGTCAGATCGCGGAGTTATACGGGACCTTGTTCCGGTCGACGCCCGTGCACTTCATCCAGGACGATCACGACTACTTCGAGAACGACGAGGCGATTGTGGCGCCGAAGTCCGATTCGAGTGCGGCGACGGTGTCCTCGGCGGTAACGGGCATTTCGTTTCCGCCGGACGACTTCATGATGCGTCTGGCGCGGGCGACACAGCACCTCTACTTTCCGGAGCACCTGCCGAATGCGGACCGGCCAGCGGGTTTGCCGGGGGCAAGCGCGGGCGACCGTGCACCGCAGGTGAGCGAATGCTATGGCACGCTGCGGGCTGGCAATCTGGTGGAGTTGCTGTTGTATGATTGCCGGCGGTTCCAGACGCTGCGCGGGCCTTATGCGGCGCTGGTTCCGGAGAACGTGGAGGCGTGGCTGCTGCGGCGCATGCAGGCGTCGCCGGCGCGCCATGTGGTGAATGTGCCGTCGATGCCGATCGGCTGGAGTGCTGGGAAGTGGGGGGAGTGGTATCCCGATATTCTGGATGCGCAGGGCCGCCTGGGCGTGGCGAACGAGAAGTATTTCTGGCAGGAGGGGTGGCGGTCGCAGCATGACCGGCTGTTGGCGGCCTGTTCGGCGATGGAGCGGGTGCCGTTGTTTTTGTCGGGCGATCTGCATGCGCTGGCGCATGGGGCGATTGAACGGAACGGCAGGATGGATCTGCGGCGGAATCCGGTGCACTCGGTGTTGACTGGGCCAGTGTCGACGGGGCGACTGGGCTATCCGTCGGCGGCTCGTGGCACGCCACCCATGGTGCCGACGGGATTGGAAGTGAAGGAGACGCTGGCGCCGCTGGAGAACAACGGATTCACGCTGGTCGACTTCACGCCGGAGAAGATTGCGTTTCGGATGTACCGGTGGAAGGTGGGAAGGCCGGACTCGGAGATTGACTCCCTGCAACCGTTTCACCAGTTCACGCTCGCCCGTTAGGGGAAGAACTTTTCCAACTGCCTCAGGACGAGTCTTGTCGCGCCGGTCTATTTGCAGGACGGCCCGTCACTCCTCGATAACGGCAAGGAGCGTGACCCGAGTCCGCCAGAGTTGCCAGAGTGCGGCTCGCATCCGGCGGTGCGAGCGATGAGTTCGCTCCAGCCCGGCGCCGTAAAGGAGCCAAACACGGCACCATCGATGGTGAGAGGCGTCGCCAACTGGGCGCCGGCGGTTTAATTGGGCAGACCTTGCAGCCGGACTCCTTCGGAATGCCGCTATCTTGTTCTCGCAAGTGGCGCAAAGGATGCTGCCGCGCTCGGTGGCCGGCAGCTGGGCGAGTCGCGTTGCGCCCGGCATGTTGATTTCATATACTCCCCCTCAGCGTTCGTAGCTTAAAACACTGGAAATGGGAGCTATCAGCCATGAGGAAACTGTTGGATTCCTTGATAATGCTTGGGCTAACTGCCGCCGTAATGCTGCCTGCGTTTGGGCAAACTAATACTTCGACCATCGCCGGGACGATCACGGACGAGACCGGGGCCGCTGTTCCAAATGCAAAGATAACGGCCACGATCAGCAGTATCGGCCTGGTGCGTGAGGTGACGGGGAGCGACCAGGGAGAGTACGTGATCGCACAAATTCCCCCTGGAGGCTGGAGAATTACGGTTACGGCGACGGGATTTCGCCAAGCCGTTGTCGAGAATGTCCCGTTGAATATTGCGGAGCGGGCGGTAGTAAACATCTCGCTGAAAATCGGGCAAGTGACCGAGCAGGTAACGGTCAGCGCGGCTCCTCCGCTGTTGGAGCAGGAGACGGCATCGCTTGGGCAGGTGATCACGCGCAAGGCAATCAATGACCTGCCTTTGAACGGGCGCAACTACATCACACTGGGAGCGCTGTCACCCGGCGTGATGCCGCAGATTCCGTCCTCGGCGGGTCCGGCAAGCTTCATCAGCGCGACGAGCCAGCGTAGCGACCGGTCGCTGCTGGTGGGTGGGAATCGGGAGAGCGCGACGAGCTACCTTTACGATGGCGTGGAGATGCGCAATCCGCGGATCGGCGACAGCTCCATCACACCTTCGCTCGATGCGGTGCAGGAGTTCAAGATCCAGCGCAACTTCTTTCAGGCCGAGTTCGGCAACACGCCCGGCATCATCAACGTGGCCAGCCGCGGCGGCTCCAACGAGATTCATGGTTCGGTGTTCTGGTTCCTGCGCAACAATGCGATGGACGCGCGGAACTTTTTTGCGCCGCGCGTGGAGCCCTTCAAGCGGAACCAGTACGGCTTCAACGTGGGCGCACCCATCGTAAAGGACAAGCTGTTCGCGTTTGGAAACTTCGAAGGATTCCGGCAGCGGCTGGGCGTCATCCAGCGGGGCATCTACCCGCGCCAGACACAGCTGCGCGGCGACTTCACGGGCACCAATCCTATCTATGATCCGCTGACGTTCAACAACAATGTCCGGCTGCCGTTTGCGGGTAACCGGATTCCGGAGACGCGAATCAACCGGGTGTCACGGAACTTCTTCCCGTACATACCGGTTGTGGATAGCTTTCCGGTGGGGGGCGCAAACCTGGAAGGGACACCGGTGCAGCGACTGGATGATGATCAGGTGAACCTGCGCGGCGATTACATCATCAACAACAAACACTCCGTTTTCGGACGCTACAGCTGGCAGAACGCACCGTTGTCCCCGGCGGCTCTGGTACCCCTGGGCGGACGGCAGGTGGATTCGATGGGGAAATCCGCGGTGGCGCAGGTGACCTCGTCGCTCACACCAACGGTGGTGAACGTATTCCGCGCCGCCTATAGCTATATGGAGCTTTTCGGCAAGCAGGTAACGGTGGACAAGAACATCGCGCAGGAGATTGGAATCACGGGTGTTTCCACCACACCGCTGAACTGGGGTGTGCCCAATGTGGGCTGGCAGGGCTACAGCGGCATCGGCAGCGATGGGCTGACACAGGGGAACAAGGTGCACAACTACCAACTGAGCAACGCTGCCACGTGGATCCGCGGCACGCATGCCATCAAGTTCGGCGCGGAGGTGCGGCAATCGCGCTTCTTTGTGGATGGAGACAACAGCCCGCGCGGCAGTTTCACGTTTAGCGGCAGCTACACGTCTCTGCCTGATCCGGTGACCGGGAATCCGCAGGCGCGGACAGGGGAACCGGTGGCCGACTTCCTGCTGGGCTATCCGACGAACATGAACGGGGCGGTGGGCACGTCGGTGACGCACTTCCAGAACCACACGATTAACACCTTCATCCAGGACGACTGGAAGATCAGCCGCGAGCTGACATTGAACTACGGCTTGCGCTGGGAGTTTATCGGGCCGCCGGAAGCCGAGGAGCAGGGCAATGTTTACGGTTTCGACTTCAACACGGGCAAGCAGTTGTTCCCCGTGCTGGGGCAGATCCGGAAATCGGTGGTGAGCCCGGACTACAAGAACTTCGCGCCGCGGCTGGGCTTTGCCTATAACCCGAAGTGGGCACCGAGCGTGGCAGTGCGCGCCGGGGCGGGCGTCTATTGGGACCAGACGCAGATGAACGAAATTCAGTTCATCGTGAACGGGCCGCCGGCCTATACGCAGCAGAACCTCAATGCGACCGGACGTGGCCTGCCGGAGTTCGAGTTCGGGCGCAATACGCTGCCAAGTATTGTGGTGCCTCCGGTGGATGCCAACTACGTGACGCCGCAGGGGACGAATCTGTTCGCGGCGGAGTTGGATGGCCGCAAGCCGCGCATGTATATGTGGACGATGTCGGTGCAGAAGTCATTCGGATCGAACTGGGTGGCCGAGGGGGCCTATGTCGGTTCACAGGGGCGACGTCTTTCCAAGCGCTACAACGCCTACGCCAATGTGACGCCGGGCGTGCTGTACGATGTCACGCCGGGTGTGGCGACGCAGTATCCGCGGCTGATCGGGATGCTGTACTCGTCGCAGGCGGGCTGGAGCGAGTTGCATGCGTTGAACCTGAAGCTGGAGCGCCGCTTCCACAACGGTGTCCAGCTTCTGGGGGCATATACCTGGATGAAGTCGATTGACACAGATTCGGCGGGTTCCTGGGGAACACCGAACTTGAACCCGGCGAACTTCCAGTTGGATAAGGGTGTGAGCGACTTCAACATCCCGCACCGGGTGGTAACGAGCGTGGTGTATGAGTTGCCGTTTGGGAAGGGCAAGCGGTACCTGAACACGTCTAGCCGGGCGGCGAACCTGGTGGTAGGCGGATGGCAGTTCAATACCATCGCGTCGTGGCAGAGCGGGGTGGCGCGTATTGTCAGTTCGCCGAACACGACCACACTGGCGTTCGTATCGCAGCGCGCGAATGCGACAGGCGTGGATATGTACTCGTCTTTCAACGGTGTGACGCCGCGGGAGGATTTCGGCGGGTCGAATCCGGGACGCTACTGGTTGAATCCAGGTGCCTTCTCGGCAACGGCACCGCTCAAGTTTGGAACGTCGGGGCGGAATATCATCCAGGGGCCGGCATGGACTAACGTGGACCTATCCGCCTTCAAGAACTTTGCGATTACCGAGCGCACGACGCTGCAGTTCCGGGCCGAGGCATTCAACGGATTCAACAACCCGCAATTTAATCCCGCGGAGTTGAACGTGGCGAGCCCGGTGTTTGGGACACTGCAAAGCGCACAGCGGCCGCGGGTGATGCAGATGGCGTTGCGGTTGACCTTCTGAGGACCTGGTAGCGCAAGGGTAAAGTGGCGCACATCCCGAGGGGGATCGTGCGCCTTTTTTATCAATGGACGGGAATTGTGGGAGGAATACGAGCGTTTACCGATAAGAGACCCGACGGCGCTGATTTCTGTTAGAACGGTAGTACGGCCGTCCAAGGAATCCCATGAGGTGCGCAGCCATCTGGTTATTGGTCGCGTATGCAATCCCTTCTCCCGCGCAGGTGGTTGCTGACGCGGGCGTTGTCCGCGCCGGGGTATCGTTCGACATCCCACAGGCATATTCAACGCCGGACGGTGAGGCTGCGGGCTTTTTTGTGGATGTGTTGCGTGAGGCTGCCAGGGCCGAAGGGATCCACCTGCAGGTGATCGTGGGGCGGACGCCGCCGGACGTGTTTTTGGAGTCAGGCGCGGGTGAGATCTGGATCGCGGCGGTAGGAACGCCGGAGCGGCAGCGCAAGTTCCACGTGACCGAGCCGTGGTGGATCCTGGAGACCTATCTGGCGGTGCTGCAGTCGAGCGGGGCCGAATCGGCGCGGGCGCTGGCCGGTAAGCGGGTGCTCTACTCCGCATCGCCGCCGTTTTCCCTTCCGCCGGCCGTGTTCCTGCCTGGCGCCACGGTGGTGGCAGAGAGCAACGTGCAGGCGCGGTTTGAGGCGCTGTGCGGCAAGCGGGCCGACGGGGTTGTGTTTCACGAGACGGATGTGCCGCGGCTGCTGAGCGGTCCCGAGTTTCAAGTGTGCAAGCCCGATATCCGTATCATCCCGATTGATCCGCCGGTGCGGCAGCTTTCGATGTTGGCATTGCGGTCGCACGCGAAAGTCGCGGATAGGCTGCGCGAGCGGATTGAACAGATGAAGCGGGAAGGGACGATTGAGCGGCTGCCGTCGTTCCGGGTGACGGGGAATGAACTGTGGCGGTCGCAGTTGGATGAGCAGCGGAGGCTCTCGACGCAGCGGCTGTGGCAGGTAGGGCTGCTGTGCGCGGCACTATTGGCGGCTGGGGCGCTGATTGCTTACGCGCGGCTGCGTGCGGCGCACGAACAGGTGCGCCGTTCACTGGACACGGCGCAGGAGGCGGCGCGGGCCAAGCAGGAGTTTCTGGCGACGATGAGCCATGAGATCCGGACACCGGTTACAGCGGTGCTGGGCGCCTCGGAGTTGCTGTCGCATTCGAATCTGGAGGGTGCGCAGCGCGAGTATGTGGAGGCGATCCACCGGTCTGCGCGCAGCCTGCTGACCCTGCTGAATGATGTGATTGACTGGTCGCGAATTGAATCGGGGCGATTTTCGGTGGACCAGGCAGTCTTTGAGATGGGACCGTTGCTGGAGGATGTGAAAGCGAACGTTGTGCTGGCGGCGCGGGCGAAAGGAATCGCCCTCCAGATTCAGGGCTTGCAGGGCACCTACGAGGGTGACCCGGGCGCGATCCGGCAGGTGTTGCTGAACTTTGTAAGCAACGCGGTTAAGTTTACGCATCAGGGGGCGGTGACGGTACGGGTGGAGGAGATAAGCCGGGACGGGAAGACAGCCAGGGTGCGGGCGGAGGTGAGTGATACCGGGGTGGGGATTTCCGAGCAGGCCCAAAAGGCGCTGTTCCAGCGGTTCAACCGGGGTGATGTGCAGGCGTTTCGCTCATATGAGGGATCGGGATTGGGGTTAGCGATCTCGAAGGAACTGGTGGAACGGATGGGTGGGGCAATTGGGTTTGAGAGCCGCAGCGGACAGGGGTCGCAGTTCTGGTTTGAGGTGCCATTGCTGGTGGCGGAGGGCCGCGAAGTGCCGCAGGGCGCTGGGGGCGAAGGGGAGGATATGCCGCGGCTGTCGATCCTGGTGGTGGAAGACAACGAGGTTAACAGTTTGCTGATCCGGCGCCTGTTGACGCGGTTAGGGCATGACGTGGAGTCGGCCGCGGATGGGATTCAGGCGCTGGAGCGGTTGGAGGCCGGGCGATTCGATCTGGTGTTCATGGACTGTCTGATGCCGGGGATGGATGGCTTTGACGCAACGGTTGCGTTACGAAAGCGCGGAATGAAGACGCCGGTTGTGGCGTTGACGGCGAGCGCGCTCGACGCCGACCGGCGCCGGTGCCATGAGGTTGGGATGGATGGATTTTTGACCAAGCCTGTGTTGCTGAGTGATCTGGCGAGGGCGATCCGGCAGTTCGGTTTGGGAGCGCGGGAGCAGGGATAGGAAGGCGCGGCAAACCCACTCCGAGGGCGCGTGGCAAAGGTTTCCGGAGAATCGCTCGCCCCTCCTTCGCCGAGGCTTCGGCGGGCAGGCAAGCTCAGCAAGGTCGCCAAGAAAAAGCAGCTGCTCGTGCACGTCTTCCTGGTGACGGCCCGCAGGGCCTGGGGTATTTCACCACGGGCTGATAGGGAAGGCGGCCGAAGGTTGGGATCTTCGGCCGCCCATTCCAACTAGAAAATGATCTTGGCGGTAAGTTGCACGCGGCGCGGGTAGTTGGCCTGGTTGGAAGCCACCACCGTACCGAAGTTCGCCACTGTTGGCGTGGTGTTGGGTGCGGGGAACAACGGATGGTTCATCGAGTTCAGGAACTCGGCCTTGAACTGGAAGTTGATGCCTTCGCGGATGGCCGTGTTCTTGATCATGGACAGATCCCAGTTGTTGATCTGGTCGGCGCGCACCCAGGGGAAGCGGGCCGGGAAGAAGCGCACGTTAGAGCCGGGTTGCAGGGAGGCCGTGCGTTCGAAGCCCGCCGTGTTGATCCAGCGTTCGACGGTTTGCGGGGCGTCACTGATGTCACGCCAGTTGCCGGTGTAGAAAACGTTGCCGAAGTTGACCGGCGCACCGCTCTGGAAGGTGTACACGCCGGACAGCTGCCAGCCGCCGATGATGCGCGAGACCACGGGTCCGGCATTAGAAGCGAACGGCTTGCCTTTGCCGAAGGGGAGTTCGTAGATGCCGCTCACCGCGACGCGATGGGGGCGGTCCATGTCGGAGATGAGTTCCTGCGGGCGCAGGTCGTCCGCCTGGAAGGTTTCAGTGGCCTGCATGAACTTGGAGAAGGTGTAGTTCATGGCGATGGTGTAGCCCTGGGAGAAGCGTTTTTCGATTCCCATCTGCAGAGAGTGATACCAGGAGTAGCCGTCGAAGCGGGATTGGTTGACGGCGTCGAAGTGCGGGAAGGGGCGCAGCAGGCGCTCGCGGGCGATATTGGCTCCGGTGAAGGTACCGGTAGCGCCGGCGGGCATCAGGCCCTGGAACGGATTCGCCAGGTTCTGGCTGAGGTAGTTGATGGTGGCGTTGTCGCGCGTGGTGGCGGTGCTCAGGTAGCGCTGCGGCGTTACGTTGAGGTTCTGGGAGATCTCGATGGCGTTGCCGCGGTTGCCGACGTAGCCGAGGTCAAGGACGTAGCCCTTGCCGAGTTCCCGCTGGATGCCCAACTGCCAGCGCTGCATGTAGGGGCGCTTGGGGTTTTCGTTGAAGAATGTGATGCTCTGACCGACGAAGGTCTGGGCACCCTGGGCGGCGCCGAGCGGCTCCAGAATCCCGTTGGGGTAGGGATTGGAGAGGGTGGAGATGAAGGTAAGGCCGTTGTCCTGCGTAGGAATGAAGTTGGTGTTGCGGCTGAAGCCGGACTGCACCACGTCGCCGCGGCGCTGGCCGAGGAAGCCGAAGAACATGCCATAGCCGCCGCGGAGGACGGTCTTGTTATCCAACTTGTAAGCGAAGCCGAAGCGGGGCATGAAGTTGTTGCGCGGTGTGTTGTAGAGCGAGCGGGGTTGGCCGCCGACGTTGGCGAAGGTCAGGCCGCCGCGCGTGTTGAACTGGCTGGCAGGCACTTCGGGAGTGCTGTTGAGTGCGTATTTGGCGCGGGCCGCGGCTTCAAAGGGCTGCACGACGCTGGTGTCGAGCGTACGCACGCTGCGGTCGAAGCGCTCAGTGAGCGGGCCGTCCCACTCCCAGCGGAGGCCGAGGTTGAGCGTAAGCTTCGAGTTCACCTTCCAGTCGTCATGCAGGAACATGGCCCAGGAGAGCGACTGTTCGGCATAGCTGGCGGCACGGGCGACGAAGCTGGACGAGGACGGCAGTCCCAGCAGCATCGCGGCGACGGATTGCCCCAACTGATTTGGTGAGTTGGGGGAATTGTCGAGGGGGCCGCGGGTCCAGGTGGAATCGAAGTTGAACTGTCCGGTCTGGTTGTTTGCGAAGAAGCTGTCGGTTTCGCGGTAGGCACGAAACTCAGTACCGAACTTCATGGAATGCGCACCAAGGAACTTGTTGAGGGTGGCGTTGATGGAGTGGGTGTCGTTCGGCCGATACTCGCCGCCGATGCCGGTGCCCTGGTAGCCGGCGATGTCGAAGCGGGGGAAGCGCCGGATGTCGGGGGAGATGGCGTTGTTGTAGGAGGCGGGGAAGCCCAGCGAGGTGAGGTCAAAGCCGCGCTGGCCGGGATTAGCGTTGGTCACGCGGATGAAGCGGTTGTAGCCGTAACGCACGTTGAGGACGGTGGTGGAGTTGAACGTGTGGACATCGTCAATCACACCTGCACGGGAACTGAACTCGAAGTACTCGCCAGTGGCGATGTTGTCGAAGTAGTTGTTGTAATTCGAAACGCGGTCATACCAACTGCCGCGCACATACATGCGGTTCTTGTCGGAGACATTGTGATCGACGCGTACAGAGTGCGTGTAGTAGTCGGCTTCTTCCTGCAGTTCCGGGCGCAGGTAGTTGTTGGTACCGTCAGCATTACCGGCTGTGAGCGGGTTGGGGTAGTACTGGTCGAGCACCTTCTTGGAGATTGGATTGAACAGAGATGCCGGAATGCGATTGCCCGGGAAGGGGTCCTGCTGGAAACGTCCGCCCGCAACCGCGCGGCGGGTGAAGGGATTGTAAATCGTGAAGGCCGAGGGCAGAGCGGAGAAGTCGCCGTTCTTCATGGCCTGGGTGGGGACGGTGGGCGTGCCGTTGTTGCGAGGGCGGGCTTCGCGAATGCCTTCATAGCCCCACATAAAGAAGGTCTTGGAACGTCCGTCGTAGAGTTTGGGGATGCGTACCGGGCCTCCCAGGGAGGCGCCCCAGCGGTGGTAGTAGAAGTCGGGGCGGGCAATGCGGTTGGCATTCGCGAAGAAGTCGTTCGCGAATAGACCCGGCGTCATATTGTTGTAGTAACCGGTGCCGTGGAAGGCGTTGGTGCCGCTCTTCAGGCTGATGTTGGTGACACCGCCTTCAGTCTGTCCGAAGCTGGCGTCGAAGGTGGCCGTCTGCACCTTGAACTCGGCCACGATGTCGGCCGGAGGCACATAAGATGCGATCACCTCACCGGCGTTGGCGGTAGCGGTGGCGACGGCGCCGTCGATGGTGACGTCGCTGCGATTGGCGCGGGTGCCATCCATGGTGTACCCGACGATGTGGGTGGGCTCGAAGGGGCGGTCCAGGCGCGGGTCTCGCGTGAAAGAGACGCCCGCGGCAAGGCCGATAAGGAAGTATGGGTTGCCATGGGGGATGGGCAGTTCGCTGACGCGGCGGCCGTCGACAACGGTGCCGAGCGATGCCGACTCTGTGCTGAGCAGCGGCGTGTCGGCACTGACAGTGACACTTTGTTCGGTGGCGCCGAGTTCCAGTTGGACATTCACTTCGATGCGGTCATTGACGCGGACTTCGATGTTGTCGCGCACCGCTTTTTTGAAGCCACTGGCTTCGACACTTACCTGGTAAATTCCGGGAATGAGAAATGTGGATGTGTAGACACCGGCCTCGGTTGTTTTCACCGGGAAGGCGGTGCCCATCGCTTTGTTAGTGACGGTAACAGTGGCTTCGCCGATCACTGCATCGGTGCTATCAGTGACACGGCCGACGATGGTGCCCCTGGCTTCCTGAGCGGACAGGGAGGTGGCAAGAAACGTCGGTACGAGGACGAACCGCAAGAGCAAGCTGGACATGATAAAGACCTCTGTTTGTCCAGCTTTGCACAAAATCGTTACGGAAGCATCCGTCCCCCGGTGACATCCAGGACACTCCCGGTGACATAACTCGCGTCGTTCGATGCCAGGTACACATACGCGGGCGCCAACTCGGCCGGTTGCGCGGGTCTTGAGAAAAGGTCCTTTTCGCCGAAATGTTTGACCTTCTCTTCCGGCATGGATGCGGGAATAAGAGGGGTCCAGACAGGGCCGGGGGCGACGGCATTCACGCGCACGCCTTGCCCGGCCGCTAATTCAGCCAGGGCTTTTGTAAACGTTACGATTGCTCCTTTGGTAGTGGCATAAGGAAGCAAGTTGCCGCTCGGCTTATAGGCCTGGACGGAGGCGGTGTTGATGATGGACGCTCCGGGCTTCATCCGCGACAGGGCGGTCCGGCAGGTGACAAACATTGCGGTGAGATTGACGCGCAGGGTGTAGTCCCACTCTTCGGTGGAGATTTCATCAATGCCATCGTGAGTCATCTGGTAGGCGGCGTTGTTCACCAGGATGTCGAGCCGGCCGAATTCGGCGAAGGCGCGTTCGACAAGGCCGGCGGCATGCTTTTCCTGAGCGACATCACCGGGACAGAGTACGGCGCGGCGTCCGGCGTGGGTGACGTATCGCGCGGTTTCCTGGGCGTCTTCTTCTTCGTTGAGGTAGGAGATAAGCACGTCGGCACCTTCGCGTGCGAAGGCAAGTGCGACGGCTTTGCCGATGCCACTGTCGGCGCCTGTGATCAACGCCACGCGGTCCTGCAGTCTGCCAGTGCCTTTGTACGAATCCGCGCCATGATCGGGCTTTGGATTCATTTGCGCTTCGCTGCCCGGCATGTCCTGCGGTTGCGCATTGAAGGGCGGCTTACGGCCTGCCTGACGCGGATCCTGCGGTTTTTGATCTTTCTTCTGATTGCCCATGTTGTGATTTCCTGCTGTAAGAGCAAGGGCGCCGGCAACGCATTACAGGCAGCGTTGCAGCTTGCGACGCAGCAGGCGGCGTTCGGGTTCCGAGCAGGGGCGTTCGAGAGCGGCGGTGAAGTCGGCGGCGGCTTCAATGGGGCGGCCGGCGTCGAGCAGCAACTGCCCGCGGGCGGCGAGCAGCAGGTGGTAGTCCCGCAGGCGGGAATCGAGGCGCAGGGGTTCCAAGTCGCGCAAGGCGGCTTCGGGGCCTTCCACCTTGGCGAGCGCGACGGCGCGGTTCAAGGCTACTACCGGCGATCCGGTCAACGCTAGCAGCTGATCGTAGATGTGAAGAATGAGCCGCCATTCGATCTGGTGGGAAGACGGAGCGCGGGCGTGTGTGGCGGCGATGGCCGCCTCGGCGTGGTAAGAAGAGACTTCGGCGCCCTGCATCGAACGGTCGAAATAGTGAAAGCCCATCGCGATCAGGTTCTGGTCCCAGAGGGCATGATCCTGGTCTTCGAGCAGAACCAGATCGCCGGAGGCGTCCACGCGGGCGGGCAGCCTCGCGCCCTGGAAAGCCATGAGCGCGACCAGCGCCTGCACTTTCGGCGTGGCGAGTGATGATTCGGCGACAAGCTTGCTCAGACGCAGCGCCTCGCCACACAGGTCTTCCCGAATGGCATCGGTGCCATCGTGTACCGCGTAGCCTTCGTTGAACAGGAAGTAGATGACTTCCAGCACGACATCGAGGCGCGGTGCCAGTTCGGGACCAGCGGGCAAGTCGAGAGTCAGGTCCTGGTCGCGGACTAGTTTCTTGGCGCGCACCAGGCGTTGCGCGATGGTGCGCTCGTCGGCCAGGAAGGCGCGCGCGATCTCCCGGACGCCGAAGCCCGCCACCGTCTTTAGCGCCAGCGCAACGCCGGCATCGCGGGGGATGGCCGGATGACAGCACATGAACATCAGGCGCAGTTCGTCATCGCGGAGGCGCTCTTCGAGGCCGGGCATGGCCAGCGGTTGGGTGGCCTGCTCGATGCGTCCCACCAGTGTTTCGGTGTGTCTGGAGGATAGCTGGCGGCGGCGGATGGCGTCGATGGCGGCGTTGTAGGCAGAACGAAAGAGCCAGGCCGCTGGGTTTTCGGGCACACCATGGAACGGCCAGGATTGGAGGGCACGCAGGAGGGCATCCTGGGCGGCTTCTTCGGCCAGGTCCAGATGGGCTGGCCCAAGCTGCCGCGCCAGGTGCGACACAATACGGCCGGACTGCTGCCGGAACAGGTGGTCCAGCAGCTGGCCGGTGTCGCCGGTGCTCATTCGGGCCAGACTTCGCGCACTTCGACCGTGCCGCCGTACTCCAGGTGGGGATGATCCATGGCGCGGGCGACGGCTTCGTCGTAGTTGGCAGCCTCAATGAGGTAGAAGCCGCCCAGCACTTCCTTGGTTTCGCTGTAGGGGCCATCGGTGACCCGCGGAGTTTGGCCGGGAGCGGCGCGCATGACGCGGCCGGTGTCTTCGGTGAGCCGTTCGCCGCCGATATTGAAAGGCTTCTGGCTCCAGGCCATGTACTTTTCGATGGCCTTCTGCATATCTTCGGCGCTGAGTCCCTGCCAGTTCGACTTGTCTTCGTGAAGAAGAAGCATGTATTTTGCCATGGGTGTCTTTCCTCCTATTTCGTGCGCGTGTAGCGGAACGTCTCTTCGTGCTCGGCGGGCTTGCCGTTCTGGAAGAACTGCCAGTTCGACTCAAAGTGGTCGGCATCCAGCAGTTTGAAGGTGGCATTGCGCATGTGGCCGTCTTTGTCGCTCTTGAGACCGGTGGCGTCCAGGAAGCGGAAGGCGATCTCGCCCTTGGAGCCGATGCCGGAGGCGGCCATCCTCGGCTGGTTGCCGGCCATGCAGTAGTGGGTAAGGACGACACGGTCGCCATCCACGCTGATCATGGTCATCATGGAATGCTTGCCGCCGATCTCTTCGCGTTCCACCAGGACGGTGCCGCCGGCGGTGAGTTCATAAGTGGAGCGGGCCTTGCCCATGCTGGTGTCGGCTTCCCAGGTGCCGACCAGCTTCTTCAATTCGGTGAAGGCCGCGGCGGCACCGCCGGGGCTATTGGCATCAGCTGCCAGCAATGGGACGGCGGCCAACAGCGCGCCGATCAGGAGTTGTCTCTTCATGTGGTGAATCCTTATGGTCGTTTCTTGCGTTTCCGCGAATCAAGGACGAAGAGGGATTACGAAAATCGACACGAAGTACGCAAAAAAGTTTTAGCCGGGTTTTTGCAGCGGCAGGCTGTCCCGATCGAAGCCGTAGGGCAGCAGGGCGGACATGGGGTGCGTCAGCCGGGTGCCGTCCCGCGTTACGGATGTTACCGCGATGTCGCCGCAGAATTCCCACAGCAGTTGGCGGCAGGCGCCGCAAGGCGTGGTGGGTTTGGCGGCATTGGTGACCACGACGATTTCGGTGAAGGCGCGGACCCCTTCGCTGAGTGCCTTCCACAGGGCGACGCGTTCGGCGCAGACGGTAAGACCGTAGCTGGCGTTTTCGATGTTGCAGCCGGTGAAGACGCGTCCGTCAGCGGTGTGCAGGGCAGCGCCTACCGGGAACTTCGAGTAGGAGCAGAGAGCGTGCTCCAGGGCCTGCCAGGCGGCGTCAGTCAGCGGGTCCATGGGAGCTCTCCAGGCGCGGCAGCAACTCCTTGAGGAACCGCACCAGCGTGTCGCGCACGCGGGCGCCGGTTTCCAGCACCTCTTCATGGCTGATCTTCTGTGGAAGGATACCGGCGGCCATATTGGTGACGCAACTGACGGCCAGCACATGCATGCCCATGTGGTTGGCGATGATCACTTCCGGCACGGTGGACATACCCACCAGGTCGGCACCAATGGCGCGCAGGTAGCGGATTTCGGCCGGTGTTTCGTAGCTGGGGCCGGAGAGCGCGGCGTACACCCCTTCCGCAATCTCGACGTGTTGTTCGGCGGCGACGAGTTTGGCCACATGCCGGTAGGAGGCACTGTAGGCCTCGGTCATGTCGGGGAAGCGCGGGCCGTAGTGGTCGACGTTGGGTCCGATGAGCGGGTTGGTGCCCTGGAGGTTGATGTGATCGGAGATCAGGACTAGAGCGCCCTGCCCATAGGCGAGGTTGATACCGCCGGCGGCGTTGGTGAGCACCAGCGTGCGGACGCCCATCAGGCCCAGCACGCGGGTGGCAAACGTGACCTGCTGCGCGGTGTAGCCTTCATAAAGGTGGGCGCGGCCGCTGAGGCACAGCACTTCGATCTCGCCGAGG
>JAEUQF010000202.1 GCA_016789745.1 Bryobacterales bacterium | reverse complement strand
TCCCTGCTCCGCCACCCGGCTTCCCGACCCCAGGCTTATTCCCACCCTGCTGCTGCGCCTGTCCTCCCAAAGTCTCCACCCGGCTCGTGAAATCGAAATCCTTCATCGGCAGTGCCCGCGCCGTGAACGTCCCGCTCAATTCCCGCTCCGCCACCGGCGTCAGAATGTAGCCCCCATAGTTGAACTCGTGAAACCACCGGCTGTTCGCCATCGTGTCCACCTTGCACAGCAGAATGTGCGTATAGTGGCGCCACACCAGATATACCCGGATCTCATCATCCCGATCCAGAAAATACTGCCGCAGCGCGTCCCCCGTCACACCCTCCATCCCCATCTTCTCCGCCCCCAGCGCATCCGCGATCACCGGCCCCGATTGCCCTGCCCCCAGGTTCGGATACCCGTTCGCGAACTTGTCGCAGTACAGCGCTTCGGGAAACGTCGTGCAGTCAAACCCCCGCCGCTCCTGGCTTGTCTCAAACCCGCCCGCGATGTAGAAGTACCGCACCCCCTCGTACACCGTCGACAACAGCCGCCCGTACCCATTCCCCGGATACGTCAGCTTCGGCACTTCATTCCAAAGCTTCCGCGTGTTCGTCGGCCAAAACAGCGGCTGCACCGGCGTCCGGATCTGCCGCACATCGGACGTCACCGTCTGCGACCCGCCTTCGGCCACCAGCCAGCAATCCACATCCTGGCCCCACTTGACGCAATTCCGGAACAACCGCAGCAACTGCGGCAGCTGGACACCCTTGTTCCAGCTCCGCGATACCTCCATCCGGTTCGACGGCTGGTCCACGCACAGAAACACCCGCGACCCCGCCGGAACACTCCCCTCATACTTCACCGAATAAACCGTCGCGGTATCGTAGCGAGGGTCGATCCCCTGCTGCGGATAACTCTGGATGCTGTTGAAAGACAGACTATAAGGCACAGTTGGCTCCTCCGATTCGTATCACGTACGCCCGGCTGTTCCGCCGGTTCACGTGAAGTTAACGAAGCAAAGCCGCCTTCCGGAAGAAATGCCTTTTAGAGCCTCCTACCGCCAGTTCCGCCCCCGCTCCCGCAACGCACTCAACTGCGACGGCGAATACCCGCTGATACTCGGAATCGTGAACTTCTGCCCGGGCTTGATCAGATTCGGGTTGCCCCCAATCACACTCTTGTTCGCGTCGTAGATCACCGGCCACAACAGCACATCGTCATAAAACTTCCCCGCAAGCAACGACAGGCTGTCTCCCGAAACCACCGTATACGTCTTCCCCCCGGCACTGCCGCCGCCTCCGCCCCCACCCCCCGTCCCACCACCGCCTCCTCCGGAAGGACTCTTCGTACCCCCGCCCGGTCCCTGCCCCGCCGGCGCCTGGCTCGACGCCGTCCCCGGCATCACCGCCACCGAGTACCGGTTGTTCTGCGGCACACCCGCCAGATAATCCCCAATCGGCATCTGCCGGTATCCATTGATGGGCGGCCGGTTGTACTCGTGCAACACACCGTTCACCACCATCACCACATGCCCCTGCGACCACATCACAAACTCGCCCGATCCGTTCCGCTGGAAAAACTCCGCCACCTCCGCCGGCGGCTGGTTATCCACCGGCCCCGGCACCACACACCCCATGCTGTCCGCCACATCGTCCCCGCGATTCCCCTGGTATTGCTGCCACGCGTCGTACGCCGACAACAGATACGTCGTGCAGTCCAGCCCTCGCTTATCCGCCTGCGTCTCCAATGACCCCCGCCGCAGGTCGTTATACCCTCGCCCCAGCTTGTCCTTCCCCCACCCCACGAAGTAATACTCGGTCCCCACCCGGAACAGCAGCCGCCCGTCCCCGCGCAACTGCCCGTCCACCATCTGCCACGCATACGGAATCCGCGGCAGCCCCTGCCCGATCTGCGTCAGCGCTTGCCGCCCATGATGCAGCAGCCCGTGATACGGCTCCACCGGCGTGCGTAACTCCGCCACCCCCGACTTCGCCAGTGTCCGGAACCGCTTGTGCGGACTCCGCGCGTGCTCGTACGCCGGACCAGCCCCATACACGTTTCCCCCATCGTGCCCATTCGGGTCAAACTCCACCAGCCACGCCCGGCACCGCAGCCGCGACGCCCAGCCCCGCATATCCGAGATCGCATTCAACAGCGGAAACAGGTGATCGAAACGATATCCCCCTGTGATGTCCAGGAACACCCCCGGCAGCAGTTCCAATAACACCGGATCCCACAACCCCCCTCCCTGGATGGCTGTCTTGATCCGGTACCCGCCCTCGTCAATCGGGACCCGCACATTCTCCGCCGGCGCAGGGCTCACAATACTCAACGATATCGAAGCACTCATTGGTGCCGTCCATGCTACGGGCTCCTATGAGGCTGTGTCAAAGAAGTAACCTTCCGGGTTACCTTCCCGCTAAGATGAAACACAATAGGAGCTCCGGGGCTTGGACCTTTTCCGCCACAGACCGATACGCGCCGGCGACTTCGCCGCCGCCCAATCCCTCCTCACCCAGGACCGCGAGCTCTTCTCCACCGAAACCTGGTCCACCCTCCCGCAGCAACTGGAATCCCTCCTCGCCAAAGGCCGCCTCCATGGCGGCGTTGTCGAAGATCTGGCCGGCACCCTCTGCTTCTGCGGCGTCACCGCCTTCGCCCGCACCAACGCCATTGCCCCGATCGCCCACTCCGCCGGCTTCCGCGAATCCCTGCTTCGCCACGAACGCACCGCCCATCCCCTGCTCCTGAACCAGCGCGCCCTCGCCCAGGCCAATGCCGAAGGCGACCTCGCCCTCATCCACCTGTTCGGCTGCGCTGATAGCATGGACCCCGCCACCGCTCGCACCGCCGAACTCCATCGCCTTGCCTTTGAAGCCTTCCTCAACCACCATGCCGGCTACCGCCTCGCCGAACTCTGGCAGGAGGCCGTCCACCCGACCGCCATCCTCTTTCTCCAGTCCATGGGCGTCCCCGCATTCCGCCGGTATCCTCTCCCCTCCGGCGCCGAAGGCCACCTGTTCTGCTTCACCCGCGCCGATGCCGCCACGCGTCCCGGCAACCCCCTCGCCCCTCTCATGAAGTTCCAGCCGCCCCGCCTCGGCTTCACCCGCGCCCAGCAGCGGCTCCTCGCCTTCGCTATCCACGACGTCCCTGACCGCCTCGCCGCCACCCAACTCGCCGTCACCGAAGCTGCCATCAAGAAACGCTGGCGTTCCATCTATGACCGCGTCGAACAAATCGACACCCGCCTCGCCCCAGTCACCTGCAGCGGCCCCGAACGCCGGCGCATGCTCCTGCTCTACCTCCGCCAGCACCCCGAAGAACTCCGCCCCTACGCGCCCGCAGCCGCTTCTACGTGCTAGCATTCCCCACAGAAAGACCACCACCTATGACCCGGCGCCACCTGCTCGCGTCGTTCTTGCCCGCCGCCCTCCAGTCCGCCCCACCCCTGCGGCTCGCTAAAATCGACACCCTCCACTTCCCCAAAGGCCGCGACTCCGCCCCCTTTTGGCCGCATTGGACCTGGCTCCGCCTCACCACCACAAATGGCCTCCAGGCCGTCGGCGAAACCTACCCGCGCACTGCCCAGGAAGCCGAGATGGTGCACTCGCTGCTCGCGCCCATGTTGCGCAATCGCGACCTGCGCGACATCGAACGTATCTGGACCGACCTCTACCAAACCTTCGACTACCAGATCGCCGGCGGTACCGAGATCCGCATCCTCAGCGCCCTCGACCTCGCCCTTTGGGACCTCCTCGGCAAAACCCTCAACGCTCCCGTCTGGCAGCTCCTCGGCGGACGCTCCAATCCCAAAGTCCGCCTCTACAACACCTGCTTCCCTCACAAACACGACTTCCTCACCGACCCCGACAAGATCGTGCGCGAAGTGCGCGATCAGTACGGCGTCACCGCTATCAAGGTGTGGCCCTTCGATGGCGCCGCGCGCCGCACCGGCGGCCAGTACATCACCCAGGCTGACATCGACAAAGCCATCGCCCCCATTGCCAAACTCCGCGACGCCTTCGGTTCCTCCATCGAAATTGCCATCGAGTTCCACTCCCACTGGAACCTGCCCGCCGCCATCCGCATCGCCCGCGCCCTGGAACCCCTCCGCCCCATGTGGCTCGAAGACATGCTCCTGCCCGGCAACTTCGCCCAGTACCGCCAGCTCGCCGAAGACACCTCCCTCCCGTTGATCGCCGGCGAACGCATGGCCGGCCGCCTGCAGTTCCAGCAGATCCTCGACTCCCGCGCCCTCAAGTACGTTATGTTCGATGTCTGCTGGTGCGGCGGCATCAGCGAAGCCCGCAAGATCGCAGCGATGGCCTCCGCCCAACTCCTGCCTGTTGCCCCCCACACCGCCGGCGGCCCACTCCTGTTCTACGCCTCCACCCACCTCACCACCGCGCTCTCCAACGTCTGGATCCAGGAAAGCTGCCAGCGCTTCTATGAGCACGATTGGCCCCTCATGCTCGAAGAACCGCTCGTCCCCAAGGACGGCGCCATCACCGCCCCCGATCTCCCCGGTTTCGGCATGCGCATCAAGCCCGAAATCTGGTCCCACCCCGCCGCCCAGCTCCGCACCACTATGTTCTGATGTGCGCACCCCGGCAGCTGTGATAAGACATCGAACATGCAACGGCGCAAGTTCATCGGCAAATCAGTCTTAGGCGGAGCCGCACTCGGATCCACAGCAAAGCCCCCTGCCGCGGCCAGTACCAAGCCCGTTCGACCCAAAGGCTACGTGCCCTCCGCCTATGCCAACTCGCGCTCCGGCTGGAGTCCCTTCACCGTCCCGGACTACTACACCTACGCCGACGACCTCGTCATCGAAACCCCGCAGCCCAACAAGCCCCATCAGGGCAAGGTGCTCGCCGCCGTGCAGGCCCACTCCGATGACATCCCGCTCTACTGCGGCGGACTCGTCGCCAAGCTCGTTGACGAAGGCTACACCGCCTATCTCATCCGCATCTCCAACGACGAAGCCGCCGGCCGCACCCTCGGCACTGGCGTCGTCGCCAACGAAAAGGACAACCAGGAAGTCGCCCGCGAACTCGGCTGCAAAAAGGCCTTCTCCTTCTACTACCGCAACCACCGCATGGATGACGCCGCGGAGATCGAGATCCGGCAGCGCCTCATCTTCCTCTTCCGCGTCCTCCAGGTGAACACCATCATCACCAGCGACCCCTACAACCACTACGACGAGAATCCCGATCACCTCGTCGCCGGCCGTGCCGTCGAGGCCGCCTGCTGGCTCTCCGGAGCAGGGAAGGACTACCCCGAACACTACCGCGCCGGCCTCAAGCCCGCCCGCATTCGCGAGAAGTACTACCACGCCCGTTCGCCCAACGGCCACAACCTTATCAACCGCATCGTCGACATCACCCCCTACATCGACACCAAGGTCCGCGGCAACATCGCCAACAAGAACAAAGGCCCAGCCGGCACCGCGGGGTCGCGGCTCCGCGCCGAACTCGCCGCCAAAGGCCTGAAACTCCCGCTCCTCGGCGACACCGAACCATCCGCCGACTTCCACTACGTCAAGCACTTCCTCATGGAAGACTGGAAACGCCTCGGCGTCCGCTTCAGCCTTGGCTACGCCGAGGCCTTCCGCTACATCGGCCCCGATTCCCAGCACTCCCAGGAGATCCGCAAGTACGCCGAACAGCACGCCGTCAAGCTGTAAACACCGGAGCACAACACCATGGCAAGAGCCGATGTCAACGAAGTCATCGTCGAGAAGGATCAGCCCAACCAGCCGCACAAGGGCAAGGTCTTCGCCGCGATTCATGCCCACCTGGACGACGTCCCCTACTACGCCGGAGGCCTCTGCGCCAAGCTCATCCACGAAGGCTATGCCGGCTATCTCATCCGCACCAGCAACGACGAAAAGTGCGGCGGCCACACCACCGGCGAAAACATACTCAGCAACGAAACGGAACATACGAAAGTCGCCGCGGCCCTCGGCTTCAAAGACACCTTCGACTTCTACTACCAGAACCACGACATGAACAACATATCGACTCTGGACCTCCGCGGCCGCCTCATCTTCCTCTTCCGCTGGCTCAAGGTGGATACCGTTGTCACCTTCAATCCCTGGGGCCACGGCGAAGAGAATCCCGATCATGCCCTCACCGGACGTGCCGTCGAAGAGGCCGCCTGGATGGCCGGCATGCCCAACGACTATCACGAGCATGCCGAAGCCGGCATCCTCCCGCACCCCGTCCAGGAACGCTACTACTTCTACGGCCGCCCCGGCCAGTCCTACAACCGCGTCGTCGACATTACCTCCCACATCGATCGCAAGATCGACTCCATCGTCGAATGCCGGTCGCAAGGCGGCGGCAACTCCGGATCCCTCCTTCGCGCCCGCCTCGCTCGCGAAGGCAAGAAGCTCGATTTGCTCGGCGACGACGATCGCACCGCCGACCGCGCCTACGTGCGCGAGTTCCTGCTCGATGACGACCGCGAGTACGGCCGCCCCCTGGGCCTCGCCTTCGCCGAGCGCTTCTACTACATTGATCAGCGGGTGTCTGCCGAATCCGCCAAAGTGGAGGCCTACCTTGCCAAACACGCCAGGCCGCTCTGATCTCTCCCGCCATCCTCGAAACCATCGCGAAGGTCTGAACCATGCTCAACCGCCGTCTGTTCCTGCGCGCCCTGCCGGCGCTCGCTTCCCCTCTATGGGCCGCCACGCCGCTCAAGATCACCAAGATCGAGTTCATCCGCTTCCGCAACACGCTGCGCATCAAGGATGTCAGCCCGAACTGGTTCTGGGTA
Source organism: Bryobacterales bacterium (assembly GCA_016789745.1). Lineage (GTDB taxonomy): Bacteria > Acidobacteriota > Terriglobia > Bryobacterales > Bryobacteraceae > CADEFT01. The sequence continues at coordinate 3,478 of JAEUQF010000202.1, read as the reverse complement.
CGCCTCCACACCGACGCCGGCATCACGGGCATCGGCGAATCCTATCCGGGCACCGAAGGGCACCTCGGCGCGCTCAAGGACCTCGCCCCCTACCTGCTCGGCAAGGACCCTTCCAAGATCGAACGTTTGTGGCAGGATTTGTTCTATCGCATTGCCTACCAGCCCTGGGGCGGCGCAGAGTTCCGCGTCCTCACCGCCATTAACATCGCCCTCTGGGACATCCTCGGCAAGGCCGCCAACCTCCCCGTCTACAAGCTGCTCGGCGGCAAGTCCCAGGAAAAACTCATGGTCTACAACACCATGAACGGCTGGACCATCGAAGGCATGCGCGAGCATGACCACCCCGAAAAGATCACCGAGTTCCTGCTCCAGCGCGGCATCAAGGCCATCAAGCTCTATCCTTATGACCGCGGTCCCGTGAATGCCTTCGGCCGTCACGGCGGCACGTTCATCACGCAGGCGGAGTTGAAGCAGTCTCTCGAGCCCATCCAGCGCATCCGCAAAGCCCACGGCGACAACATGGAGATCGCCCTCGACCTCAGCAGCAAGTGGAACCTGCCCTGCTCCATGCAGATCGCCAAATCGCTCGAGCCCTACGGCATCCTCTATCTCGAAGACCCCATGCTGCCCGACAACCTCCAGGCCTACGCCTCGCTGGCCCGCGAAACGTCCATCCCGGTCTGCATCAGCGAACGCCTCGCCACGCGCTTCCGCTATCGCGAGATGTTCGAAGCCCGTGCCGTCGACGTACTGATGTACGACCTCACCTGGTGCGGCGGCATCTCGGAAGCCAAGAAGATCTCCGACATGGCGGACACTTATAAGATCCCCACGTCGCCACACACCGGCGGCGGCCCGCTGCTCTGGTTCAGCTCCATCCATACCGCCAGCACGCTCACCAACTTCTACATCATGGAGAGCGTCTATCACCTCTACCACGACCTGTTCCCGCACTTCATTGAGAACGTCCCTCAACCCGAAGGCGGCTTCGTCACGGCTCCCGAAGGCCCCGGCCTAGGCGTCGTGCTGCGCGAAGCGGCCTTCCGCAACGGCGATGCCATCGCCGAAACCGTCGCCGCAGCATCTGCGTAACACAAGTGACGATCATGTTAATCTGCGATACATGTTGTTTCAGGGTTTGCGGCTGCTGGCCGCCCTAGCACTTTCTCTTTCTCTCCTCCCGGCGCAAGGCACCACCTCCCGCGCGCTCGGCACCGTCAAGGACTCCACCGGCGCCCTTATCCCCGGCGCCAATGTCATTTTGACCAACGAAGGCACCAACGCCGCCTTCACAGTGACGTCCTCCGATGCCGGCGCCTTTGCCTTCGAAGCCGTTCAGCCCGGCTCTTACACCGTCTCCGTCGAGGCCCCGGGCTTTAAAAAGTTCACCTCCAAGGGCAACCAGGTCAGCATTGGCCAGCCCTCCACCATCAACGTCACCCTTGAAGTTGGCGACCTCTCTCAAACCGTCGAAGTTGAATCCGTGGCCGAGGTCGTGCAGACCTCCACCTCCGGCAACTTCGGCAATCTCTTCAGCGGCGACGTCATCCGCAACCTGCCCATCGTCGGCACCCGCGGCCGTAATCCGCTCGACCTTGTCACCCGCCAGCCCGGCGTCGTCAGCGGCGCCAACACCGGCGGCGGTACCCACGTCCACGGCGCCCGCGACCGTGCCTGGAACTTCACCCTCGACGGCATCGACTCCAACGAGAGCAGCGCCGGCGGCTCCAACTTTTCCCCAGTCCGCACCAATCCCGACTCCCTTGCCGAGTTCCGCGTCCTCACCGGCAACTTCACCGCCGAATCCGGCCGTAACTCCGGCGGCCAGGTTGCACTTGTAACCAAATCCGGAACGAATGAGATCCACGGCACCGCGTTCTGGTTCTACCGCACCCCCCGCCTCAACGCCAACGAATGGGAGTCTAACGTCAACAACCTCGGCAAGCGCCAGTTCGTCCAGAACATCCCCGGCGGCAGCATTGGCGGCCCCATCATCAAGAACAAGACGTTCTACTTCGGTAACTTCCAGTTGCTGCGCGCCCGCGAGTCCGCCGTCACCGACCGCACCGTCTACACCGCCTCCGCCCGCCAGGGCATCTGGCGCTACAACCGCGCTGGCCGCAACATCTCCGCGGGCGCTCCGGGCGCCGTCGTCGATGCCACTGGCAACGTGCTCCCTGGTGTCAATGTCGGCAGCTACAACATCTTCACTTCGGACCCTGACCGCGCCGGCCAGAACGCCCGCATCAAAGGCCTGATCGATTCCACGCCGCTGCCCAATAACTTCAATGGCGGCGACGGCCTGAACACCGCCTTGTTCACCTTCGCCGCCCTCCAGCGCGAGAAGCAGTACGACTCCACCATCAAGCTCGATCACATCATCAACTCCAGCAACACCGTCTATGCCCGCGCCGCCTGGGGCCGCCAGGACACCACCTGCGATCGCGCCAACGGCGGTTCGCCCTGGTTCCCCGGTGGCGATTGCGTCGTCAACACCAAGCGCGATCCCCACAACCTCGCCTTCAACTGGCGCACCAATCCCACCGCCCGCTTCACCAATGAAGCCGTCTTCGGCAAGAACTACTTCACCTTCGACTTCGTCAATCCCAACGCCGACCTCACCAAGGTCTCCCTCACCGGCCCCGTAACCGTGCCCGAAGACTTCACCACCGGCAACAGCCGCGCCATCAACACTTGGCAGTTCGTCGACAACGCCAGCTACTTCGCCGGCTCCCACGCGCTCAAGTTCGGCACCAACCTCCGCTTCCAGACCCACACCGACGTGCGCGGCTCCATCGGTGGTGCCAACTCCACCCAGACCGCCGACTTCAGCCGCACCGTCAACACGGTTGATCCGGCCCGCTTCGGCCTGCCCTCCGACATCAACCAGCAGTTCGACCGTGTCACCCTCGAATCCAACATCAACTTCCTCCTGGGCCGTGTCGGCACCACCAGCCGCGGCTTCCCATCCCAGGGAGATGCCTTCGTTCCCGGCGTCTATAACTTCGCCGCCAAGTTCCCTGAATACGACTTCTACCTCCAGGACACCTGGAAGCTCCGTCCCAACCTCACCATCGACCTCGGGCTGCGCCTCGAGATGAAGCTCACCCCGCGCAGTGACCCCGATGGCCGCATCCGCCGTCCTAACCAAGTGGTCGCCAGCGGCGCCACGCCCTCCAACACCTTGCGCTGGGAAGTCGGCAGCCTCCATCCCAATCGCCTCAACAACTGGGGCCCGTCCATCGGCTTCGCCTGGGACCCCTTCCGCAAGGGCAAGACGTCCGTGCGCGGCAACTACCGCATCGCCTATGACCGTCTGAACACCTTCGTCCTGTCGTCGTCGGTCTTCCAGAACCTGCCCGGCCAAGTCACCGGCGTCACCAACACCACCTTCGGCCAGGGCGGCGGCCGCCTCACCAACATCCCTGCTTTGAACCCGCCGACCACGCGTCCGGCCGACTTCGCCCAGCAGGCGCCC
>JAEUQF010000022.1 GCA_016789745.1 Bryobacterales bacterium | reverse complement strand
CCGTAGATGGAATAGATCCCGTCCACCACGTGCACAATGCCGCCTTCGTTAATGCGCGGTCCAACGTACGCCACCCGGTAGATCTGACCGTTGCCGTCATCCGACACGTACACCGCGCCATCCGGGCCTGTAATCGCCTGCACCGGCCGTCCGCTGCGCGTCCGGTTGTCCAGGTTCAGAAAGCCCCACAGGAAATCCTCCTGCCCTTCCGGCGTGCCATCGTGGCTCAAACGCACGCGTGTCACCTTATACCCGCTCGGCTGCGTGCGATTCCAACTGCCGTGAAACGCCACCAGCGCATCATGGCGGAACGCGGCCGGATACTGATCGCCCGTGTAGAACGACAGCCCCAGCGGCGCGGCGTGCGCCTGCATCTCCACCACCGGCGCGCGCGTCTCGCCGCACCGCTGCCGCGCCTGGTTTCCCCAACGCACAAAACGCTGGTTCGACACGCAGTCCGGCCAGCCGTAGTCGGCCCCCTCTTCGATGATGTTGATCTCCTCCGGCGGGTCATCGTCGCCCAGGTTGTCCCCACCGTGATCGGTGCCCCAAATCTGACCCGTCACCGGGTGTAGCGCCATACCCACCGTGTTCCGCAGTCCGGTGGCGAACAATGTCTCATTGCGTCCCTCGGCATCGAACCGCACGATCGCGGCACGCCGCCGGTCCGCCTCATTACAAAAATTGCAGGTCGACCCGATACTCACATACAGCCGCCCGTCGTTATCGAACAGCAGCGTGCGGGTGCTGTGCTGGCCGCCCGCCGGCACACTCACAATGCGCTCCAGCTGCCCTCGCACCACCAGGTCTTCGGTGACCGCATCGCGGAACCGCACCACGCCGTCATTCTGCGCCACCCACAGATCATTGCCACGAAACGCCAGCGTGTGCGGCCCGTTCAACCCACTCGCCACCGGCACCGTACGTCCCGCCTCTGGAATCGCCAGAATGCGCCCGTTCCCTCGCGTCGCCACATACAGCACGCCATTCGGCCCAAACACCATATGCCGCGGCACATTGCCCGCCACCGCATACACCGACACCTCATACCCCGGCGGCGTGCGCAACTCCTCCAGCCGGAACACCCGCGGACCCGCCGCCTGCCCGTACAGCAGCGGCAAAGACAATGCGAACAACATCAGGCCCCTCATACTCTCATTGAACACGGACGCGGCCCGCGCGATGCAAATTTCCTCAGCCGCCAACGTGAGATTCCACGCCCCCACGCGCCACTTCCTCTCTGGATGAAGCTGCGCGATCCGTTGTTAGTGCCCGCCCTCTCCCTCGGGGCGGGCATCCTTATCGCGCCGTGGATTGACCTTGCTGTTTGGCAGATCCTGCTGGCGCTATTCTTCTTCATCTGGGCGACGGCTCTCTCCCGTTATCGCCTTTTCTACGCCGTGGGGGTGGCTCTGCTGATCGGCTGCCTGGCCGAGCGAGCCCTGCGCTCCGGTCCCGAGCCCGAACTCGATACCCCTCCCGGTGAAACCGTACTCCTGGCCGGCTGCGTGGTCGAACCTCCGGTCTTCAGCGAAGGTCGCGAGCAGTTCGTCCTCGAACTGGCCGACAACGCCCGTGCCCGCGTCAACCTCTACTTCCGTGAAGGCGAGAGCCCCCCCGACCTCGCCTACGGGCAGCAGATCGAAATCGAAGCGCGAGTCCGCAAACCGCGCAACTTCCAGAACCCCGGCAGCTTTGACTACCGCGCCTACCTCGCCCGCCGCCAGATCTACTGGCAGGCCTCCAGCCGCGCCGGAACCGCCCCCACCGTCCTGAAAGGACGCTGCGGCAACCGCCTCACGGGCGCGCTGTTTGCGGCCCGCCGCTTCCTTCTCACCCGTACCGAATCGCTTGTTACCGACCCCTATGCCCTGGCCCTCCATCAGGCGCTGCTCATCGGCGAATCCGCGCGCCTGGAACGTGCCTGGGCCGACGATTTCCGGCGTACCGGCACCTACCACGCCATCGTCGTTTCGGGCCTGCATATCTCGGTGATCGCCGCAGTCATCGTCATCCTGTTTCGCCTCTTATTCCTCGGCACCCACACCGCCCGCCTGCTGGCCGTCATCCTGGTCTGGGCCTACGCCGGCATCTGCCTCTGGCAGGCACCCGTCGTGCGCGCCGCCGCCGGCTTCACGTTCTTCGTCCTGGGTGCCTACTTCTACCGCCGCAGCCGCGTGCTCAACCTGCTGGGCGCCGTGGCCATCGCCTACCTCCTGGTCGACCCCAGCCAGGCGCTCGAAGGCAGCTTCCAACTCACGTTCTTCTCCATGCTGGCCCTGGGCGCCCTCGCCGCCCCCGCCGCCGACGCCGTCACCAGCGTCTGGCGCCATGCCTTCCGCGAACTCGAAGACCCCCTCCACGACCCCTTCGTTCCCCCGCGAGCCGCGCAGTTCCGCATCGAACTCCGTCTGCTGGCCGAAACCCTGCACTGGCTGCTGCGCGTTCCCCCGCGCGCCACCTACTGGGCCTGCCGCATCGGCATCGGCTGGCTGGCCCTACCCCTGGCCGAAGCCATGCTCGTCTCCGCGGCCGTGCAGTTGGGCCTCACCCTGCCCATGGTCTATTTCTTCCACCGCGTCTCCTTTACGGCACTGCTGGTGAACCCCATCGTCACCCTGCTGCTCACCATTGCGGTGCCCATCGGCATCGTTGCCGTCCTCACCAACCTCGCCCCGATCGCTGCGGTCAGCACCGGACTCATCAGCGTCTCCCGCCTCATTGCTAACTTCGCCGCCAGCTCCGAACCGAACATCCGCGTCCCCGATCCGCCGCTGCTCCTCGCCCTTGCCTTCGCGGTAAGCCTGGCAGCTTTGGCCATCTTCCGCCGCCGCTGGCTGCTGGCACCCGCCCTCGCCCTGCTCGGCGTCATTCTGTGGCATCCCTTCCCCGCCCGCAATCACCCCGGCGAACTCGAACTCACCATGATTGATGTCGGCCAGGGCGACTCCTTGCTCGTCGGCTCCCCCGACGGCCGCTGGATGGTCGTCGATGGCGGCGGCATTCCCGTCTTCCGCAAAGGCGCCCCCAAGCCGCGCTTGGATATCGGCGAAGACGTCGTCACCAACTACCTGCTCTCCCGCTCGATCCGCCGCGTTGACGTGGTCGTCAATACCCACCAGCACGAGGATCACGCCGGCGGCCTGCCCGCCGTCATCGACAACTTCCGGCCCGCCGAACTCTGGGTCGGCGCCACGCCCGATTCCGAGATATGGCAAAGCCTGCAACAAGCCGCGCAACGCAACGGTACCCGCATTCGCCACCTCCACCGCGGCGACCAGGTGCGTCTGGGCAGCATGCCCATCGACGTCATCTCACCGGCCGCCGATTACCCCGCCCGCAGCACCCCGCGCAATGACGACTCCCTCGCCCTGCGCCTTCGCCACGGTCGCCATGCGTTCCTCCTTACCGGCGACATCGAGCGCAACACCGAATGGGCCATCGCTGACAACGCCATCCGAGCCGACGTGCTGAAGGTCGCCCATCACGGCAGCAAAACCTCCACCACACCCGAGTTCCTGGACCACGTTCGTCCCACCTTCGCCTTCATCTCCGCCGGGGCGGACAACATCTTCCGCCACCCCCACGCTGATGTCGTCGAACGCCTCCGCGACTCTCACACCCGCATCCTCCGCTCCGATCGCACCGGCCTCATCTCCATCCACACCGACGGCCATCGCTTCACCCTCGAGCCCCACCTCCAAACCAGCATCCTGCAACCCCTGTTCGCCCCCTAGTCCGCGTTAAGATATTCCAATGACTCGGCGTTCGCTGCTCGTTCTCCTGCTGGGCGCCGGACTCCTCAGCTCCCAGCCTCTGCCCGAACATGGCAAGCGCTACGCCAGACTGGTCGTGCGCAACGCCATCGTGGTGGAAGGCAACGGCACGCCCGCCTCCGGCCCGCGCGACATCCTCATCGAGAACAACCGTATCACCCGCGTCGTCACTTCCGGCTACGGCAACCTCCCCAAACCCGACGCTGAGATCGACGCCAAGGGCAAGTACGTGCTGCCCGGCTTCATCAACATGCACGGGCACAGCCACGACGAACGCGCCGGCGCGCCCCTGCCCATCGAGTACGTCTTTAAGCTGTGGCTGGCCTGCGGCATCACCACCGTTCGCGACGTCGGCAGCGAGTTCACCAAGTCCCGCGCCTCCCGACAGGCCTCCGCCGAGGGCTCCGTCATAGCTCCGCGCCTGTTTCTCTATCCCTTCTTCGGCCGCCCCGCCACGCCCGAACTCGCCCGCGAACGTGTCCGCCAACTCAAACAGCAGGGCGCCGACGGCATCAAGATTGTCGGCATCCATCGTGACACCATGGACGCCATGATGGAGGAGGCGCGCGCCCTGAACCTGCCCGTCGCCCATCACGTCGGAGTCGAAGAAACCAACGCCTGGGACAACATCCGCAACCGCACCACCACCATCGAACATTGGTACGGCATCCCCGACGCCGCGCTCCCCCTCGGCCAGCAGAACTTCCCGCCCGAGTTCAACTATGCCGACGAAGTGCATCGCTTCCGCTATGCCGGACGCCTGTGGCGCGAAGCCGATCCGCAGCGCCTGCGCAAAGTGCTGGAGGAGATGGTGAAGGCCAATGTCGCCTGGGATCCCACGCTGAACATCTACGAAGCCAGCCGCGACCTCCAGCGCGCCGAAAACAAGCCGGAGTTCCAGGAATACCTCCACCCCTCGCTCGATCGCTTCTTCCGCCCCAGCCGCACCAACCACGGCTCCTACTTCTTCGGCTGGACCACCGCCGACGAAGTCTACTGGAAGGAAAACTACCGCATCTGGATGAACGCCCTCCTCGACTTCGCCAAACTCGGCGGCACCGTCACCACCGGCGAAGATGCCGGCTACATCTACCAGGTCTACGGCTTCGGCTACCTCCGCGAACTCGAACTGCAGCAGGAAGCCGGCTTCCACCCGCTCACCGTGGTGAAACATGCCACCTTCAACGGCGCCAAGATGCTGGGACAGGAACGCACCCTCGGCCGCGTCCGCGAAAACTGGACCGCCGACCTCATCATCGTCAACGGCAACCCGCTCGAGAACTTCAAAATCCTCAGCCCGCTCGGCACTGCCGATTGGGACGCCTCGGGAAACCCGAAGCGCTCCGGCGGCATCGAATACACCGTGAAGGATGGATTCGTGTATCACGTGCCAAAGCTGGCCGGCGAGATCCGCGAAATCGTCCGCAAAGCCAAGGGCCGCGCGCCCACCCCTACCGCCCCATAACTTCAACGCCGCATGCAGCCGTTCGACTTCACCCCGTTAAACCGCGTTGTCTTTGGACCCGGACGTCTTGCCGAAATCGGCACCCTGGCCCGGCACCAGGGCTTCCAGCGCGTGCTGCTGGTGGCCGACCAGGGCGTGCGCGCCGCCGGTTATGTCGACCGGGCCCGCGCCCTGCTCGAAGCCGAGGGCCTCAGCGTTACCTGTTTCCATGACTTCGACGCGAATCCCGACACCGCCATGGTGGAGGCAGGCGCGGAAGCCGCCCGCCAGGCCCTGGCCGACAGCATCATCGCACTCGGCGGCGGCAGCAGCCTGGATACCGCCAAGGGCGTCAATTTCGTCTACACCAACGGCGCCCCCATGAAGCGCTACTGGGGATGGGGCAAAGCCGACCGCCCCATGCTGCCCATGATCGGCATCCCCACCACCGCGGGCACGGGCAGCGAAGCCCAAACCTACGCCCTGATCTCGGACGCCGCCACGCACGTCAAAATGGCCTGCGGCGACCCGAAGGCCGCCTTCCGCATCGCCCTGCTCGATCCAGAACTGTGCCTCACCGCACCGCCCGCCGTACGCGCCACCGCCGGCTACGATGCGCTTTCCCACGCCGTGGAAACCTGGGTCACCACCAAACGCAATCCCTTCTCGCTGGCCTATTCCCAACAGGCCTTCCGGCTCATCCACGATTGCTTTGAAACCGTGCTGCGCCAGCCCGAAAACATAGAAGCCATGGGGCAGATGCTGCTCGGCTCTCATCTGGCGGGGATGGCAATCGAGAACTCGATGCTCGGCGCCACGCATGCCTGCGCAAACCCGCTGACGGCCCGTTACGGCACCGTGCACGGCGTCGCCATCGCGTTGCTACTGCGCCATGTAGTCGAATGGAACGGCAACCCCGAATACGGCGCCCTGCACGCCGACCTGCCACTCCGCCTGCTGGATCTGGCTCAGGCCGCCGGCCTGCCCACGCGCCTCCGCGATGCCGGCGTCAGCGCCGAACACATCCCCGCTCTAGCCGAAGCCGCCGCCCAACAATGGACTGGCCGCTTCAATCCGCGCCCCTTCGATGCCGCGGGCGCAAGGGAGATCTACGAATGCGCCTTCTAGCCACTCTGCTGCTCTCCACCGCCCTCTACGGGCAATGGCCGCAATTCCGCGGCAACCCCGCTCTGACCGGCGTCAGCACCGCCAGCGTTCCCGCACAGCTCAAGGTGCTGTGGACCTGGGAAGCGGGCGACGTGATCGAATCCTCCCCTGCCATTGACAACGGCACCGTCTACATCGGCGCCGGCACCGCCGAACTCATCGCCGTCGACCTCGCCACCGGCAAGCTCAAGTGGAAGTACAAGACCAAGGAGGGTGTCGGCGAATCGACGCCCGCGGTGGCCGGCGGCATCGTCGTCATCGGCGACCTCTCCGGCGTCGTGCATGGTGTCAACGCCGCCGACGGCAAGGGTCTCTGGACGTACTCCACCGGCGGCGAAGTGAAGGCATCGCCAGTTATCGTCGAAGATCGCGTGCTCATCGGCTCCTACGACGGCAGCCTCCACGCCATCCACCTGAAGTCCGGCAAGAACCTCTGGACTTTCGCCACCAGCGGCCCGGTGCACGCCACCGCCGCCGTGGAGGGCGGCGTCACCTATGTCTCCGGCTGCGACGGCATCTTCCGCGCCATCAACATCAAGGACGGCAAGGAAGTCTACGAGATCAAGACCGGCTCCTACATGGGCGCCTCGCCGGCCATCCTCGGCGACCTGTTCTTCGTCGGCACCTACGCCAACGAAGTGCTGGGCCTGGACCGCAAGGCAAAGAAGATCGCATGGCGCTACGAACACCCGACCCGCAAGTTTCCGTTCTATTCCTCGGCGGCGATCTGGGAAGGCAAGGTCATCCTCGGCGGCCGCGACAAGATCGTGCATGCCTTCGACGCCAAGTCCGGCAAGCCGCTCTGGGAGTTCACCACCCGCGCCCGCGTAGAATCATCGCCCGCGGTGGCCGGCGGCAAGGTCTACATCGGCTCCAATGACGGCCGCCTCTACGTGCTCGATGCCAATAAGGGCACCAAGTTGTTCGAGTTCGAAGCCGGCGCCCCGGTCTCTGCCAGCCCGGCCCTGGCCGACGGCAAGGTAGTCGTCGCCACCCAGGACGGCAAGCTCATCTGCCTCGGCGCCTGACCCCAACCCAAAAGAAACTCCCCTCCGCTGCGCGGGCAACGGAAGGGAGTTGTCTGGAATCCTCGATTTTACAGGACGTTACGAGAAGCTGCGAATCGCCGCCGCTTCGTCGTCAAACGCCTCGAACACCGTGTACAGCTTGGTGATCTGCAGCAGATCCTGGATGCGCTTGTTCAGGCTCAGGAGCTTCAACTGCCCACCCTGGTTGGTAACCGTGGTGAAGGCCGAAACCAGTTCACCAATCCCCGAGCTGTCAATGTAGTTGACCTCGCCCAGGTTCAACAGAATCTTCTTGTGGCCGCCACTCACGGAGTCGCGGATGGCATCGCGCAAGGTGCTGGTGCCTTCGCCCAACGTAATCCGCCCGGCGGCGTCAATTACGGTTACATCCCCGACTTGACGGGTGCTGAGTTTCACGCTCACAGTCTCTTATCCTCCTACCAAATTCGCTTCGCTTCCAAACTCGGATACGGCGCCTTGAAACGCTCAAGAAGCCTGGTACTTCACCATCGTGATCTCGGTGCCATCGCTCAGGCGCCGCACCTGGAACTCATCCATAAAGGCCTGCATCAGCAGGATCCCGCGCCCGGATTCCCGCAGCAGGTTCTCCTGCGCCAGCGGATCCGGCACCTGCGACAGGTCAAAGCCCGCCCCCTGGTCGCGAATGATCACCGACAGACCCTCTTCCTGACGAACCACGGTCAGGAATACCTGCTTCTCGGCGCTGTACTTGTTTCCATGGACGACGGCATTCACCATCCCCTCGCGGAGCGCGATGCCAATCTTGTGCAGGTCATCCTCATCAAACCCATACTTCTCGGCCAGGGCGACCACTTGCGCTTCAGCTTCGTCGACGCTGGTCAACTCGGATCGGTAAACGGCTTCCCACCGTGAACCTATTCCGTTCGGGTCAGTACCCAGTTGATCCATGGAATCCTTGCGCCTTTGCCATGTGAAAGTCGAATTAGCACGATAAAATAGCCTGGACGCCAATGTCAAGCGTCGCACGCCATGCCGCACGGCCCCGCTTTGAGCGTCATCCTACCCGCCTACAATGCCGCGGCCGACATTGCCGCCGCTCTCGACGGGCTGACACGTTCGTCCTGTCAGGATTTTGAACTGTTCGTCGTCGATGACGGCTCATCGGACGGCACTGGGGAATTGGCCGCCGCCCATCCCCTGAAGCCCACCGTAATACGCACTGCCCACGCGGGAGCCTCCCGCGCCCGCAACGCCGGAGCCGCCGCCGCCCGCGCCCCCATCCTGGTCTTCCTCGATGCCGACGTCGTGGCCCACCCCGACACCCTCGCCCGCCTCGCCGCAGCCTTTGAAGACCCAACGCTCGACGGCATCATGGGCTCCTATGACGACCAGCCCCATCACCCCCAGTTCCTCTCCCAATACCGGAACCTGATGCACAGCTTCTACCACCAGACTGGACGCCCCCGCGCCAGCACCTTCTGGGCCGGTTGCGGTGCCCTCCGCCGCGACGCCTTCTTCGCCGTCAATGGCTTTGCCGGCAACTGGAAAGGGATCGAAGATATCGAACTGGGCTACCGCCTGAACGACGCAGGCAAGCGCATCGCGCTCGATCCCACCATCCGTGTCCAACACCGCAAGCGTTGGACCCTTGCCACCATGGTGCGCACCGACGTCTTCCTGCGCGGCATGACCTGGACTGAACTCATCCTCCGCGACGGCCGCATGCCGGACGACCTCAACACCGGCACCTCGCAACGGATCTCGGTGGCGTCGGTGGCCATCCTGCTGCTGGCACTCATCGCCGGACTCTGGCCCATCAGCCTGGCCGCCCTCGCCCTTATCCTGGCCCTTAACCGCCGCATTTTCGCGTTTTTCGCCGCCAAACGAGGCTGGTGGTTCGCGCTCCGAACCGTGCCGCTGTTCGTCTTCTATCTCTTCTACAGCGGCCTGTCGTTTGCGCTCGGGGCGTCGAAATTCGCGTTCGAAAGGGCCAACAACAGGTTCCGCAAGTCCAGCACGTCCACCGGCTTGCCGATGTAGTCGTCCATGCCCGCCTCCAGGCACCGCTCCTTGTCCCCATGGAAGCAGTTCGCCGTCATTGCCACGATCGGCGTCCGCCGGCGGCCCACCTCACGGCGCCGGATCTCCGCTGTCGCCTCATAGCCGTTCATCTCCGGCATCTGGCAGTCCATGAATATGGCATCGTACGGCAGCCGGTCCGCCATCTGCACCGCCTCGGCTCCGTTCGCCGCCAGATCCACCCGTGCGCCGAACCGCTCCAGCAGCGCGGCTCCTAATTGCTGGTTGCTGGCATTGTCGTCCACCAGTAACACCCGCCGTCCAAGGAACAGTTCCCCGTCAATGGCCGGCGACACCGACCGCTCCGGTGCATCGGCTCGCGGCCGGCTATCCGGACCAGCCAGCGGCAGCGGCAACCGGAAGTGAAACGTCGACCCCAATCCCGGCTTGCTCACCACACCCACTGACCCATTCATCTGCTCCACCAGACGTCGCACCAGCGCCAAGCCTAGGCCCAGTCCGCCCTGCGTCCGCCGCACCCCCACCTCGCCGGCCGAGAACATCTGGAACATCCGCTTCTGCTGCTCATACGGAATGCCCGACCCCGTATCGCTCACCGAAAACCGCAGCAGCGTCGAATCGTCGCCCCGCCGCTCTTCTTCCACCGCCACCAGCACCCGCCCACGATCAGTGAACCGAATGGCGTTCTCCACCAGATGCTGCGTGATCTGCCGGATGCGGCCCGCGTCGCACACCACCAGCCGCGGCACCTCCGGGGCATAGATCAGCGATACCTGGATGCCCTTCCCGCGCGCCTGCGGCTCCATCCACTGCAGCAGCTCTTCCAGCATCTGTTCCAGGTCGAAACCGGCCGGCTCCAGGGCCAGTTGCCCCGCCTCCAGCTTCGCCATATCCAGAACGTCATTGAACATCGACAACAACTGGTCCGCCGACCGCCTCACCGTCTCCAGATACCCGCGCTGTTTCTCGCTCACAGGCGTGTCCAGCAGCAGCCCGCTGAACCCCAGAATCGCATTCATCGGCGTCCGGATCTCGTGGCTCACACTGGCCAGAAACTCACCCTTCGCCGACTCCGCCCGCGCGATCTGTTCCCTGGCTTCCGCCTCGGCCGCCCGCGCCTGTTTCCGGTCGCTCACATCGCGCACGAACAACTGCATCGCGGGCTCCCCCTGGTGCTCGGCCGGCAATGCCGCAATTTCCACCGCCACCCGCTTGCCGCCCGCCGCCACCAACTGCTGGTCCACCAGGGTGCGCACCTGCCGCCGGTGCTCGGCCTCTACCAACTCCCGCTCACCGCCATCCCGCGTGACCAGGTCCATCCACTCGTTGAACTTGCGCCCCACCACCGATCCCGCCGGCGCTTCCACTAACTGCTCAAACGCCGCATTCGCCTGCAGAATCCGCCCCTTCCGGCAGATTACCAACGGCACCGGCACTCCGGCCAGAAATCTCTGGTAGCGCTCCTCGCTTTGCTCCAACGCCTGTTTGGTTTCGTCGCGCTCGCGCAGGTCCTTTCGATACCCCTGAAACAGCACCACCGGGACCACGCCCAGCATGCAGCAGGTTACGATCAGCAACGACGTCCGCTGGTTCTCATTCAACAGTGACAACGTCACCAGGATTGACACCAGTGCCAGCGGCACGGTCAACCACGGCAGCACTCTCGAAAACCGCGACAACATAGGGCTCGGCGCGCGCACCTCCCCTACCATCGGCTACCCACCTTAGAAGCTTTACGCCAAAGTGATAAAGTAGCCACCGATGCCTGCACTCCTGGTTCTCCTCCTCGCCGCCTCTGCCTTCGCCCAGATGCCGCCCCGCGACCAGATCCTCGCCGCCATGAAAAAGGCCGGCGCCTTCTACGCCAACCAGGTCTCCACCCACGGCGGCTATCACTTTTCGTATACCGACGACCTCAGCTACGGCCGTTCGGAACAGACGGAAACCCCGCACCAGGTGGAACTCCAGCGCGAAGGCACGCCCAGCGTCGCCATGGCTTTTCTCGAAGCCTTCGATGCCACCGGCGATCAACTCTTCCTCGACGCCGCCCGCCGCGCCGGCAATCTTCTCGTCAACGGCCAGCTCTGCTCCGGCGGCTGGGACTACCACATCGAGTTCCGCCCCGAAGAGCGTAAAAAAATCCCCTACCGCGCCGACAACAACTGCGCCGTCCGCTCGCGCGTTGTCACCACTCTCGACGACAACGTCACCCAGGCCAATGTCCGCTTCCTCATGCGCCTGGACCACGCCCTCCAATTCAAAGACGCCGCCATCCACGCAGCCGCCCGCTTCGCCCTCGACAGCCTCATTAAAGTCCAATACCCCGTCGGCGCCTGGCCGCAGCGCTTCTCCGAACCGCCCGACCCCGCCAAGTTCCCTGTCAAGAAGGCCAGCTACCCCGAATCCTGGCCCCGCCAGTGGCCCGGCGAGAACTACCGCCATCACTACACCTTCAACGACAACACCACCGCCGACTGCATCGACATGATGCTGGAAGCCGCGCGCATCTACAACGAGCCGCGCTACCTCGCTTCCGCTGAAAAGGGCGGCCAGTTCATCCTCCTCGCCCAGATGCCCGATCCGCAGCCCGCCTGGGCCCAACAATACGACGCCGACATGCACCCGGCCTGGGCCCGCGTCTTCGAACCGCCCTCCGTCACCGGCGGCGAAAGCCAGGGCATCCTCCGCCTGCTCATGCTCCTCTACGGCGAAACCGGCAATCGCAAATACCTGGAACCCATCCCGCGCGCCCTCGATTATCTGAAACGCTCCCTCCTGCCCCCCACCAGCACGCCATCGGAATCGCGCCGCCGCGTCAAGGAGCCCGCCATCGCCCGCTTCTACGAACTGAAGACCAACAAGCCCCTCTACATCACCAAGGGCACTATGATCAGTGTCGCCGGGGGCCCCAGCCTTCGCCCTGACGGCTACCAGCTCGCCTACACCGACGAATCCGTCATCACCCACTATGGCGTCATCACCAGCGGCGCCGGCCTCCCCGCCATCGAAGCCGACTACAAACGTATCGCCGCCGCGAGCCCAGCCAGCCTCAAACGCCCCGTCAAACTCCACGGCCTCTCCCCTTGGAGCGACCGCCAGCGCACTCCCAAACCCACCGCCGACAACATCCGCCAAATCATGAACGCCATGGACGACCGCGGCGCCTGGACCCAGGAAGGCACCATCGGCAAAGCCGACAAAGCCGTCAGCGTCTTCGCCGCCAAACCCATGGTCCTCCTCATCAACGGCAGGCCCACCCCCGTCAAGGAAAACGACCGCATTGAGCTGTTCTACGGCACCCAGCCGCCGCGCACGCGCATCCTCCGTTCCAGCACCTTCGCCGAGCACCTGGAACTGCTGGCCGCCGCCGTGAAGCAGTAACCCAACCTGCTATCTTCGTCTTTGCACACCATGCGCATTTCCGAACTCGACACGCCAGCCATCGTCATCGACCTCGACATCATGGAGCGCAACCTCCAGCGCGTTGCCGCCTATGCCCGCGAACATGGCCTGGAGCTCAAGCCGCACACCAAAACCCACAAAATCCCCCAACTGGCCCGCAGGCAGATGGATCTTGGAGCGGCCGGCGTTACCGTCGCCAAAACCGGCGAGGCCGAAGTCATGCTCGAAGCCAGTCCTAAGGAGCTGTTCGTCGCCTACCCGGTCATCGGCCGCAAGAAGCTGCTGCGGCTGGTGGAAGTAGCCCGCAAGACCAAAATCACCGTCGCCATCGACAGCCTCTTCGCCGCCCGCCAGCTCTCCGACGCCGCCCGCGAACACCAGGTGGAAATCGGCATCCTGGTGGAAGCAGACGTCGGCCTCAACCGCATGGGTGTCACCCCCGGCGAACCCCTCCTCGATCTCGGCCGCCAGGTGGCCCGCCTGCCCTGGGTGCAACTCCGCGGCATTACCTTCTATCCCGGCCATGTCAAAAGCAGCGGCGAAGAGAGCGAGCAGCAACTGAACGACCTCTCCAGCCTTGTCCAGGAGATGACCTCCGATTGGAAGAAAGCCGGCCTGCCTTTGGAGATCGTTAGCGGCGGCTCCACGCCCGCACTCTTCTCCTCCCACCGCATCAAGGGCCTCACCGAGATCCGCCCCGGCACCTACATTTTCAACGACCGCAATACCTGGAACATGGGCGCCTGCGACGTCAGCGATTGCGCGGCCTCCATCGTCACCACTGTCGTCTCCACCGCCCGCCCCCGCCAGATGATCATCGACGGCGGCTCGAAAACCTTCAGTTCCGACCGTCTGGCCGGCTCAAGCGAAGTGCACTTCGGCTACATCGTGGATGCCCCCAGCGCTACCTTCACCAAAATGAACGAAGAGCATGGCTTCATCGACCTGCGCAACGTCAAGAAGGAGTTCTCGGTCGGCGACCGCGTGCGCATCATCCCCAACCACATCTGCGTCGCCATGAACCTTCATGAACAGGTGTACGGCGTGCGGGGCGACGAAGTGGTCGAAACCTGGAAAGTCGCTGCCCGCGGCAAACTCCAATGAAACAGGCGCTGCTGGCGTGGGCTCTGACCATGAACATGCAAGCCGCCGATCTCGACAAGCAGGTCACCCACGCCTACGCTGAAAACAACGGCGTCAAGATCCACTACGCCACGCTCGGCAGCGGCCCGCTCATCGTCATGATCCACGGCTTCCCGGACTTCTGGTACTCCTGGCGCCACCAGATGACCGCGCTTGCCGCCACCCACCAGGTAGCCGCCCTTGATTTGCGCGGCTACAACCTCTCCGACAAGCCCAAGGGCGTCGAAAACTACGACATGAAGCTTCTGGTGGGCGATGTGCTGGCCGTCATCAAACACACCGGCAAGCAGAAGGCCGTTATCGTCGGCCACGATTGGGGCGGCGCCATCGCCTGGAGTGTCGCCACCGCCGTCCCCCAAATGGTGGAACGCCTCATCGTCGTCAATCTGCCCAACCCGAATGGCCTGCGCCGCGAGCTCGCCAACAACCCCGAACAGCAGAAGAACAGCGCCTACGCCCGCAACTTCCAGCAGGAAGACGCGCACACCAAACTCACGCCTGAAGCGCTGGCGCAGTGGGCTCCGGAGGCCGAACGCGAGAAGTATCTGGAGGCCTTCCGCCGCTCCGACATCGAAGCGATGCTTGCTTACTACAAGCGCAACTACCCGCGCGAGCCCTATAAAGACAGCACCTTCGGCGTTCCCAACGCCAAAATGCCCGTGCTGCTCTTCCACGGACTCAACGACAAGGCCCTGCTACCCGGCGCCCTCAACGATACCTGGAAGTGGATCGACGCCCCGCTCACCCTGGTCACCATCCCCAACGCCGGACACTGGTCCCACTGGGACGCCGCTGATCTGGTTACCGCGACGATGAAGAGCTGGCTGGCGCTGCCGATGCCGTAGCCGACGCCGGGCGCTCCGCCACCTTCCCCTTACTCTCCACCACCCCCAACCGCTGCCGCGCCGCATCCGCCCAACGCCGCAGCACCTCCTCTTCGCTCAACTTCGGCCGCCACTCGCCCAGCCACTCGCTGCCTTTCGGCCGCGTGTCGTAGCTGACCTCTTTTTCCGACTTCACGAAAGAGCCGGCCATCGCCAGCGAAGTGGCCGCTAACAGCAGAACCAGAGCACGTAAACGCATAGTTGACCTACCCCAACTTACGTCATAGGAATAGGCCTGAAAATGGATATGTGGTACTGGAACAGCCGCTCTATCGGTGTGGCTGGCTAAGGATTTTCCGCACCTCTTCTCTTAAGGCAGGTACCGATTTTTCGAACGCCATCTTATACGATTCGCAGAAATGGTCCAGGTCTTCGAACTGCCCCCGCCGCCCCTGACGGCTCTTCGGGCAACCGCCGTGGCACAGCCCGCGCCACGTGCATTCCTGGCACTCCTGGTGCGGCAGGCTCTTCTTTGAGGCGAACTCGAATCGCTTCTGCCGCCGCGCCAGTTCCGGAAAGGAATCCACGGTCACATTCCCTAATTTCCAATCGCCTTCGACAAAGAAATCGCAGGGATAAACGTCGCCGTTATACTCCACTACCACGTAGCTGTCGCAGCTTCGGTGCATTGTACAGGTGCCCGGCTTCTGGCCGGCCAGCGCCTCGGCCAGATTGTCGAAGAACCGCAGTCGCACCTTGCGCCGGTCCGGCCACCATAGATCGAAGATCTCGCACAGAAAGCGCCCGTATTCCTCCGCGGTCACCGTGAAAGGAAGCGCATTGCCATTGGGGTCGAACTCCGATAGCGGTATGAATTGCAGGTTATCGACGCCGATCTTGCGATAGAAGCGATACAGTTCCCGAGCCTTGCCCACGTTCGCCTTGCTCAGCACGCAGAGGACGTTGAACTCCACCTTGTGCTTTTGCATCAGTTCGACGCTCTGCATCACCCGCGAATAGGTCGGGTGCCCGGCCTTATTCACGCGGTACTGGTTATGAATGGCCTCCGGCCCATCCAGCGAAATGCCGATCAGCCAGTTATAGTCGCGGAAGAAGCGGCACCAGTCCCTGTCCAGCAGCATGCCGTTGGTCTGCAGCGCGTTGCTCACGTTCTGCCCGTTGCGCCCATGCCGCTGTTCGAACTCCACCAGCCGCCGGTAAAACGGCAGCCCGGCCAGCGTCGGCTCCCCGCCCTGGAACGCCAGCACGCTCTCCGGATAGGAATAGAACAGCCAGCGGTCCACCAGCGTTTCCAGCGTCTCCAGCGTCATCGTGCGCGACTTCAACTGGTGATACGGATCCGTGGCGCGATCCAGGTAAAAGCAGTACGCGCAATCCAGGTTGCACAGAGCCGATGCAGGCTTGATCAACAGGCTGGTGATGCGCGGCGGCGGGCCGCTGAAAGATGCCAGCTCCATAAGCCGCGAGTTTATCATGGTGAGTTGTCCCACACTGCACTACTTGAGGAGATCCGCGGCCGTCTAAGAGAAGCCGCCGACCCGGATTATGCCCGCGGGGCCCAGCGCTTCTTCGTCGAACCCGTCATCGCCTACGGCGTTCCCGCCGCCACCCTCCGCGAATGGGAACGCGAACTGCGCCCCGAGTTGCGCGCGCTAAAACCGGCCGACCGCAACCGCCTCTGCACGGACCTGCTGCGCGGCGGCCACCTGGAAGAATCCCTGCTCGTGTCCTATCTCTACGCCCGCTTCGCCCGCGAATGCGCCGAATGCGAGTTCAAGCTGTTCGAACGCTGGATTGACCGCCACGTCCAGAACTGGTCGGCCTGCGACGCCATCTGCACCCGGCTCATCCGGGCCTGCCTCCAGAACGTCCCCGAACTGGTGGCCCAACTCCCACCCTGGACCGCATCGAAGAACATCTGGAAGCGCCGCGCCGCCGCCGTCAGCCTGGTACACGAAGCCCGCGCCGGACGCCACCTCGGCCCAATCCTCGCCATCGCCGGCACACTCCTGGACGACCCGCACGAGATGGTCCAGAAGGGCACCGGCTGGCTCCTCAAAGAGACCTACCCGAAACACCCCACCCAAACCGTAGCCTTCCTGCAGGAACACCACAGCCGCACCCCCCGCCTGGTCCTGCGCTACGCCGCCGAAAAGATGACACTCTCCGACAAACAGAAAGTGATGGCCCGATGAACCGCGACGAACGCGACCTGCGCGACAAACTCCGCCGCATTGAAGCCCTCTTCGCCGGTGCCACCACTCCCGGCGAGCGCATGGCCGCCGCAGCCGCCATGGAGCGCATCCGCGGCCGCCTGCGCGACGCCGAAAAGGTGGAGCGCGCCCAGGAATTCAAGTTCACCCTGGCCGACGAATGGTCCCGCAAGCTGTTCGTCGCCCTCTGCCGCCGCTACGGTCTCAGCCCTTTCCGTTACAAACGCCAGCGCCTGACCACGGTCATGGTATGGGCTCCCAAGAGCTTTGTCGACGGCGTGCTGTGGCCCGAATTCCAAGCCCTCTCGCGCGAACTCCAGGCCTACCTCCAGGCCGCCACCGACCGCATCATCCGCGAGGAAGTGAACCAGGATACCGCCGACGTCGGCGAACGCTGAACCACGATAGATAATATGGAAGAGTGCCGAACGCCTTTCCGCCTTCGCAGATCGTCGACACACTCTCCACCGCGCTGGCCGTCCTGGCGGCCATGATCACCCCGGCGTTGCTCATCTCCGCCGCCGGCATGTTCATCCTGTCCACCTCCAACCGGCTCGGCCGTGTCGTCGACCGCACGCGCGTGCTCGGCGACAAGCTCGACGCCCTCCTCCACGACACCACCGGCCTCGAACTCTACGAAGAGCGCAAGCAGATGCTCATGGACCAACTGCGCCACCAAAGCCGCCGCGCCAGCCTGCTGCAGCGCACCTTGAGCATCTTCTACATCGCCGCGGGCATCTTCGTCCTCACCAGCGTCGCCATCGGCCTTGACGCGCTCTTCAACCGGCCTGGCCTGCACTGGATGCCGGTCATGCTCGGCCTCTCCGGAGCCGTCTGCCTGCTTTATGGTTCGGTCCTGCTGGTGCACGAAGCCCAACTGGCCATCGCCAGCCTTCGGGACGAAATCCAGTTCATGAATCGTCTGCTACAGATGGATCCACACTCCGTGAAAAAGCTGGAAGCCTGACCGCGCAGGCTTTGGTATCATCGAGCATCCGGAATGCTGAAACTGACGCAATTCCATATCTCCGGAACCGTCCCGTCTCACGACACCGTCACCTACCGTGCCGTAGACAAAACCACCAGCCTCCCGGTGCTGCTGCACTTCCTGCCGAAGACCGAAGTTCGCTACCAGCTACAGGCCCAGTTGGCCCGCTACGTCGAAGCCTGTAAGGCCCGCCGCGTCCCCGTCACGCTCGCCATCGACGAAACCCGCGAGTTCATCGTCTCCCCGCCTATCGACAACTTCAAGGGGCTGGGAGCCTGGATGGAAGAAGAGATGCTGAAGATGCGCATCGCCGGCATGCCGGAGGCCGAGCAGGACAAAACGCTGGATCTGTCGTGGTTAAAACAGGCTGAAGCCAGTTACGACCAACCGGTGAGCAATGCCTCGCAGTTCGGCTTCCGCCCCGTACCCACCGCACCGCCCCCGCTGCCGCCGCAACCAGAAGCCCCCGCACCGCCCCCACCCCCGGCACACCCCACACCAATCCCGGTCTGGCGCCGCTGGCTAGGCCCAGGCCTCGCAATCGCAACAGCCCTGTCTGTCCTGGCCTGGGCAATCACCAGATAGTAGGGCAGACCTCCAGGTCTGCGCGCGACGTCCACGTCGCGCCTCTACTGCACCCGGAAATACCCGTTGATATCAATAATCACGTCCGTCTGATCCGTGACGAAATACGTGACCCCACCGTTCGTCCCCGCCGGCACAATCGCCGCATTCGCGACAATCCGCCCCTCGAACGAATTCAACGTCGACGCCAACGGCCGCAATTGCCCGGCCGGGAAGATGGTCAGATACTGCAACTGCCCCGTTGGGACCACCGTGATATTCAGCGAGTACGCCCGCGCATCGGCCGGTATTCCGCACGGATGTTGCGGAATCGCAATCGTCCGTTCCGTATTGGCCGTCGGCGTGGGAGGCCCGAACGCCCCACTCTGCCCGCCGCCCACCCGCGTATCGGTCACCCGGCAAGGCGTCACCGGAAAGAACCGCATCTGCTGTTGCGACGCGCCGCCGAAATACCCGTTGATGTCGATGATCACATCGGTGCGGTCGGTAACAAAGATCTCGATCGCTCCACCGTTGCCCGCCGGCACCAAAGCCGCATTCGCCACAATCCGCCCATCGAACGAATTCAACGTCGACACCAGCGGTCGCGCCTGCCCCGCCGGGTACACCGTCAGATACTGCAGCGGCCCGGAAGGCACCACCGTAATGTTCAACGAGTAAGCAGAAACCCCGGCAGGAATCCCGCAGGGATGCTGAGGAATCGGCACCGTACGCGTGCTGTTGGCATTCAGCGTCGGCGCCCCGAACGCTCCCGTTTGCCCCGACCCCGTCCGCGTATCCATGATCCGGCACGGCGTTACCGACGTGAACGGAATCGGCGACTGCGCCGCAGCGGCAAGTGCACCCGCGGCAACCAACCAGGTTAAACGTACAGCTTTCATAAGCGCCCCACCCAGTCTACTTGAAGTAGTAGAACACGCCAAAGGTCAGCTTGAAGAACGGATCCGACGTGCGCCCGATGATGTCGCCCGTCGGCTTGTAAACTTTCGCTTCCACGCGCACGCCGAAGTTCTCCGTCGCATAGTAGCGGATACCGCCGCCGAAGTTCACCGCCAACTGCGTGTCCGACGGGAACGTATCGGTGCGATCGGCCAGCGCTGCCGCCAGCACGGCTGGCGGAATCGTCACACCGGCCGGCAGCGTCGGCTGCGCGATCTTATAAATCACATCAGCCTGCGAGCGCCGCAGCGCACCCACGCCAAACGCAAAGTACGGCACCAGCGACGGATTCGCCTTCGTCGGAATGCGAAGGTGAACGCCGCCGTGGAAGTCCGTAAACGAGCTCTTCAGCGTACCGGTGCCCGACGTCGTCAGCACCTGGTTATTCGGCAGCGTGATGTTCGTATTGAACGCCTGCGTCACCGACACGTTCGTCAAATCCGGGAAGAACGTCGTTTCAAAGTACGGCATGATTACGCGCGTGGCCGCCACCGCGACGTTGCCGCCCACGCCGGCCGCGGTGCGTCCTACGCCGGCTGCAAAACCGCCGAACGCCGCAACTTCCACGTTGCCCGCGTCCAACTTTCCCACCGATCCTTGACCGAATGCCTGCGTGGCTGCCAGCGCCAGCAGGGCGCCATAGGAGAGTAGGGTTCTGTAAGGTTTCATGCGACGCCACTATGGTACGAGAATACTCACCCCGAGGGCAAGGGTGCCCCCAACGCCTAGTACGCGCAGCGGAAGCCGTAGGTGTTTTCCGTCTTGTTCACCTGCACCGGGAAGCGTGCCGAGACCCGCGTCCACACATCATCGAACGCGAAACTGCCGCCTTTGACCACAAACCCGCCGGTGGCCGCCGCCACAATCTCCGACACACTGCCCGCCATATCGTATAGCCCGAATCCATTCGGCGGCGTGCTCCCCACCCGCGACAGCGTCGGGTTGTTGTTCGAGTTGTAGTTGGCCTGGCGCGGACTGATCGAGGCGCCCGACGGATAGATGCCGCCCTTGCCTCCGCGCGCCGCATATTCCCATTCCGCTTCGGTCGGCAACCGCCCGCCCACCGCCGCGCAATAGGCCTGCGCATCGGCCGGCGTCACGCTCTGCATCGGGAAATCCTTAAACTGCCAGCCCTTGTTGAATGCGCTGTCGGACGGCATCTTGCGCCCCGATGCCTGATACGCACCCACCGTCACTTCGTACTTGCCGATGTGGAACGGCCGCACCTCTTCGTCCCGCGCCTTCGGCTCATCCTTCTTGCAGCGGTTATCGCCCGGCTGGCAACCCATGCTGAACTTGCCGCCCGGCAGCAACATGTACGCCTGCCCGTCCTTCGGATTCTTCACCTCGCGCGGTCCCTGCGTGACAATCGGCGGCGGCGGCACCACCGTGCCCTTCTTCTTCTCTTCCTCTAAGCGCTTGCGTTCGGCCTCGTCCCGGTCAGCTTTTTCCTTGGCTTCCCGATCGGCCTTTTCCTTCGCCTCGCGGTCCGCCTTCTCCTTGGCTTCCCGCGAAGCCTTATCCTTCAACTCCCGATCCGCCTTCTCTTTCGCCTCGCGATCGGCCTTCTCTTTCTCCGCCTTCTCACGAGCAATCCGCAGCTCTTCCAACCGCGCCCGCGCCGCGTTCGACGCCGGGCTGATCACATACTGCTCCAGAAACTTCCGGATCGCCGCCTCATCGTTCTTATTGACCTTAGACCACGCCTGCTCGGCATCCAGATCGCGGATCATTACTTCCACATCCTTGCGGAATGCGCTATCCGGATAGTTGCGCGCGAACAGCCGCAGCGCCGTCAGATCCTTGGTCTGCCGCGCCCGCTCAAACTGCGTCTTCTCCGCATTCTTCAACTCATCCAACAGACGCCGCACCTCCGCCGTGTGCGACCCCGTTGGGTACGTGTCCAGATACGATTGGTAATCCTTCGGCAGCTTGCTCGCCAGCGCCTTCTTATACGTGGCGTCTTCGCCCTGCGATTGCGCCTGCAGGTTGCGAGCTTCCTTCGCATAACGCCCGTCCGGATAATCCTTCAAAAACTGCTCGATCTGCTTCGCGTCTTTGGAAGATTGCACGCCCGGCCACGCCGCCGCTTCCTTGTCGAGAAGGGCGATCCGCGCGGCGACCTCCTGCGCATGCGCCCCACTTGGAAAGGCATCGCGATACGACCGCATCGCCACCAGGTCCGTACGGTCCAGCCCCTGCCAGCGCTGCTCCTCGTTCTGCCGCGCTGCCTGCTGTTCCTTATCCTTCGCCGCCTGGTCCGCGGCCTTCTTCTTAATCAATTCCTCCTGCGCTGCCCGCTCCCGCTCGGCCCGCCGGTTGTTCCAATCCCAAATCTGCGACGCCGCAAACACCGCCACCACCGCCACCGCCGCGAACACCATCACCGGCACATACTTCTTGCGCCGGAGGTTGCTGATGCCGATCTTCGCTGCTTCGGCATACTGCCCTTCCGGGAAACTCCGCAGATAGACGCGATACGCCTCTACCGAAGGCTTGCTCTGCGTCAGCGCCCAGGCTTCCTGGTCGAGCGCGGCCAGCATCTGTTCCAACTGCAGCTTGTAGCGGCTGTTCGGATGCTCCCGCAGGTAGGCGCGGCAGGCCTCCGGATGCGGCGCCGACCGCAGCTTCTCAAATGCCGCGTCCTCCTTCTTCCGCTTCTCGGCCTGCAGATCGTCGATCAGCGTGTTGGCATCGAACTCGTACCGGCTACCGGGAAAGCGCTTCAGGAAATCGAAGACCTTGTCTTCATCGCGGCTGTCGCGAGCCTTTTCCCACGCCGTGCGCTCGGCATCGATCCGCTCCAGAATCGACGTCGCCTCGGCGGCATGTTTTCCTTCCGGAAAGTCCTCCAGATAGGCGCGATACAGCTTTGCCGCATTCCCCGTGGTCTTCGTCTTCTGCCACGACGCCTCGTCTAACTCCTCCAGCCAGGCCTTCACCTGCTGCGTCCGCGGACTCGCCGCGAACTGCTTTAGGAACTCCCGGCAGGCCGGCGGCGTTTTGCCCTTCTGCAGATTCCCGAACGCCGCGTCCTCTTTCCGCAGCCCCTCGGCCAACTTCGTGGCCTCCGGCTTGAACTTGCTGGCCGGGTAACTCTTGAGATATGCCTCCAGCGCCGCTACGTTGCGCTGCTTCGATGCCTCCTCCCAACCCAGCCGCTCCTTCTCCACCTCCGCCGCCAGCTTCTGCACCGCCGCCGCTTGCTTGCTTTGCGGATAGTCGCGCAGGAAGCTTCGCAGCGCCTCTTCGTCCCGCGTGCTGGTGGCCTGCTCATAGCGCGACGCCTCACGCGCCACCCGGTCCAACAACCCCTGCGCCTCAGCGACATGGCGCCCTTCGGGAAACGCCTTCAGGTAGGCCTGCGCATCGGACGGCAGCCCGCTGGCCTGCGGTTTCGTCCAGGCCTTATCGTCTAACTCCACCAGCCGCGCCAGCACCTGCATCACAAAGCGCCCTTGCGGGAACTTGTGCAGATACTCCCGGCACGGCAGCGGATCCTGACTCAACGCCATCCTGTCGAACAGTGCCTCTTCATCCCGCAGCGACACAATGCGCGTCTGCGCTTCCGTGCTGTAGCGCCCCTTCGGATACTGCTGGAAGAACGATTCGTACTGCTTCAGGTCATCCGATTGGTGCGTGCTCCGCCAGGCAGCCTCCTCGGCATCCAACTGCAACGCCAGCCCCTGCGCGAACGACGCATACTGCCCATCCGGATACTCCTTCAAAAAGCGCCGCACCGACTCCAGGTTCTGCGCCTTCTGGCATGCATCCCAAGCCTTCTGCTCGGCCCGGATCCGCTGGATGCGCTGCTGCGCCTCACTCTTAAACGGACTCTTCGGATTCTTCTGGACGTAGGTCTCTAACGCCGCCACATCCCAACTGCCCGCCAGGGCGTCCCACGCCGCCTTCTCGCGAGCCTGCCCCTCCAACTCGGCCAGCAGCTTCTTCGCCTGCGCCGCATACTTGCCGGAGGGATGCTGCGCCAGGAACGCCTGCGCCGGTCCCAGCGAGGGAGCCTTCGACAGCGACGCCCACGCCGTCTCCTCTTCCTGAATCGCCTGCAGCCGCGCCCGCGCCACCTGCTGGAACTGCCCCTGCGGATAGCTCTTCAGAAACTGCCGCAGCGCCTCCGCGTTATCCTGCTTGACCTTGCCCCAGGCCTGGACTTCGCGCTCCAGTAGATCTAACTGCTGCGTCGCCGCAGACGCATACAACCCGGTCGGGAACTCCTGCAAATACCCCTGCAGTGCGTCGCGGTCCAGACCCTTCGACTCCACCTGCCGCCAGCGCGCCTGCTCGGCCCGCAGCCCATCCCGCCGCGCCTTGGCCTGCTGCACGTAGCGCCCCTGCGGACGCCGCAGCACGAACTCATTCAGCAGATCCGGATTGCTGATCTGCTCCAGTTGTCGCCATTCCTTGGTCTCTTCGCGCAGTTCGCCCAGCAGATCGTTCGCCTGCGCCGAATGCGGCCCGCCCTGGTGCGCCGCCAGGTACGCCTCCACCGCCGCCTCATCGCGGGCCCGCGCCGCCTGCTCCCACGCCGCGTTCTCCGCCTTCAGGTAATCCAGCCGCCAGCGCGCCGGCTCCGTGTATGGCCCGTTCGGAAACACCTGCAGGAACTGCTCGATGGCGAACGGCTCCTCGGCGTCCTTCACGCGCTCCCAGGCTTCTTTCTCGGCCTCCAGCGCCTTCAGGCGGTTCTGCGCCTCGGTCTGGAATCGCCCCTTCGGATAGCGCCCCAGGAAGCCGCGCAGCGCCTGCGTGTCGCGCGTCTCTCTTACCGCCTGCCAGTCGCCCTGTTCGCCCAGCCGGATCTGGTCCAGCCGCTCCTTGGCCAACGACACAAAGCGCCCGCTCGGATAGCGCTGCTGGAACTGCTCCAGCGCCTTCGTGTCGTGCGTCTCGCGCAGCCGGTTCCACTCACGCTCTTCGCGCTCAATGGCGACTTCCTGGAGTTCCAGGTCGGCCAAACACTCCGAGAGCTCTTCGACGAAGAACGCGCAGCTCTCAAAGCGCTCCTCCGGCGTCTTCGACAGCCCGCGCACCAGCACCGAGTAAGCCTCGGCCGGGAACGCCGGGTTGATACTCTCCCGTTCCGGCACTGGCGACATCGTAATCTGCCGCAGCAGCGGGATCAGCATCTGCGAATCGAACGGCACCCGCCCCAGCAGCAGTTCGTAGGCCACCACCGCGAGGGAATACTGGTCTCCCCGCGGCGACCACGGATTGCTGTCCAGCACCTCGCAAGGCATGTACTGCGGTGTGCCCAGCAGCGCACGGCCCTCGGTGAGGTTGGCCACCGTCTGCGTGCCCGCTTCCATGTTCTTGGCAATCCCGAAGTCGGTGAGCTTCACCTCCCCGTCTTCGCGGATCATGATGTTCTCCGGCTTCACATCGCGATGGATGATCTTGCAGGAGTGCGCATAGTCCAGCGCCGCCGCCACCGACCGCACAATCCGCAGCTTCTCGCGAATGGTCAGACGCCGTTCGCGAATCACGTGCCGCAGATCCTTGCCCGGCACCAGTTCCATCACGATGAACGGAGCCCCGTTCTCTTCCCCGGTATCGTGAATGGTCACGATATTCGGGTGCGACAGCACGGCCGCCGAGATGGCTTCTCTTCGGAACCGCTCGATAAATTGTTCTCTGTGCTGGGAATCGGCGACGTTCAGCCCGATAGCCCGCAGGGACATCGTCTTGACAGCTACACGTCGCCCGCCCAGGTTCATGTCGCGTGCAAGGAAGACCTTGCCCATCGCGCCTTCACCCAGCTCCTTTTCGACCTGGTAGCGGCCCCCTATGAGTTCCATCAATGATCGGCGTGCAGCAGGCGCCGGAAGACTACTAGGTATCGTATCAGGTCTCCTGTCGCTCTCCTGTCTCCTGTCTCCTGTATTCCGGATACTGTATCCTGTCTCCCGTGCGCTCCCCTCAAAACCTCCGCAGCCACCGCTGGTTCGGCGTCGACACCATGCGCGGCTTTGGCCACCGCTCCCGTGCCCGCCAACTTGGCTATACCCCCGAAGACTTCTCCGGCAAGCCTGTCATCGCCCTCCTCAATACCTGGAGCGAGATTAACCCCTGCCATTCGCACCTGCGCGAACGCGCCGAAGCCGTCAAACGTGGCGTCTGGCAGGCCGGCGGATTCCCACTCGAAATCCCCACCCTCTCCATCACCGAAACCTACATGAAGCCGAGCCCCATGCTCTTCCGCAACCTGCTCGCCATGGAAGTGGAGGAGGTGCTCCGCAGCCTGCCCGTCGACGGCACCGTCTTGCTGGGCGGCTGCGACAAAACCACGCCCGGCCTCATCATGGGCGCCATCTCCATGAACCTGCCCGCCATCTTCTTCCCCGCCGGACCCATGCTGCGCGGCAATTGGAACGGCCAACCCCTCGGCAGCGGCACCGACATCTGGAAGTTCTGGGCCGAAAAGACCGCCGGCAACATCAGCGACTGCGAATGGCAGGAGATGGAGTCCGGCATCGCCCGCTCGCCGGGCCACTGCATGACCATGGGCACCGCCTCCACCATGACCGCCATTACCGAAACGCTCGGCCTCGCCCTGCCCGGCTCCTCCTCCATCCCCGCGCCTGATTCCAACCACATCCGCATGGCCGCGGCCTGTGGCCGCCGCATCGTGGAGATGGTCTGGCACGACCAGACGCCCTCCAGTATTCTCTCCAAGGAGTCCTTCGACAACGCCATCACGGCCGACATGGCCATCGGCGGCTCCACCAACGCCATCATCCATCTGGTCGCCATGGCCGGCCGTGCCGGGATTGCCCTGCCGCTCGAGCGCTTCGACATCATCGCCCGCCGCACCCCCATGCTCGCCGACCTGCGCCCCTCGGGCCGCTACCTCATGGAAGACTTCTACTACGCCGGCGGCCTGCGCGCGCTCCTCAACGAACTGCGCGACCTTCTGCACCTCGATTGCCCCACCGTCTCCGGCAAAACCCTTGGCGAGAACCTCGACGGCGCCCGCATCGTGCAGCCCGAAGTGATCCGCCCGCGCGCCAATCCCGTTGCGCCCGACGGCGGCACCGCCATTCTGTTCGGGACCCTCGCCCCCAACGGCGCCGTCATCAAGCCCACCGCCGCCAATCCGAACCTGCTCGTCCACACCGGACCCGCGGTCGTCTTCGATGGCTACGAGGCCCTGGAACACGCCATGGCCGACCCCAACCTCGACGTGACTTCTGACCACGTCCTGGTGTTGCGCAACGCCGGCCCACTCGGCGGCCCCGGCATGCCCGAATGGGGCATGCTGCCGCTACCTAAGAAGCTCCTCGATCAGGGCATTCGCGATATGGTCCGCATTTCCGACGCCCGCATGTCCGGCACCAGCTACGGCGCCTGCGTGCTGCATGTCTCGCCCGAGAGCTTCATCGGCGGCCCGCTCGCCCTGGTCCGCACCGGCGACCTCATCGAACTCGACGTCCCGGGGCGCAAGCTGAATCTGTTAGTCGACGACGCCGAACTCACCCAACGCAAGGCGCAATGGGTGAAGCCCGCGCCACGGGTGCCCCGAGGCTACGGAGCCCTCTATGCCGAACGCGTCACCCAGGCCGAACAAGGCTGCGACTTCGACTTCCTCCAGGGCACCGCACTCGTTCCCGAACCGGAAATTCACTAAGTTCGGTTGAGAAGACAACCCGCTCCATCATCGAGAGAGTTGCCCGCCGAAGCCTCGCGCGATCCGTTTCTAATGTTGTTTTGTCGGTGTTTTCTCTGCGTCCTTTGCAGTGCTAACGGTTCAAACGATGCAGCTTCTAGCGGCACATCGCGGCAATTTGCGGTAACGATCTTCCGCCCAGAACCGGTGACCTGCTAGCGGTGAGTGCCTGACACTTTGCGCGGCAGCCCATGAGTTCGCAACATTCCAACCAATCGGCTCACTCGTCCGCAATGCCGTCGGGCTTCTATTTCGCCGGTGGCGGGCGTTCCGTACGAGCGGCGCTGTAAGTACGATTGCGTAATCCAATCAGCATGAAGTTCCCTGGCTAAAACAGCGTGTGCGGGGATTGCGGCTATTTCAGGCAGACGATGCGCTGCGACGCAGAACCATCTCCAGCAAGCGCTCGAAGCCGCTCAGTGTCTCCCTAATTGCATCTTTGTGACGCTCCAGAAACTCGTCATTATGGGCTCTTTGTTCGAGCCCCGATCGTCACAACACCTCAGCGGATACAGCCCCCCTCCGCCTTTTGTTGCGGCTATGCCGCGCGTAGGCTCTGCGCGAGATTTCCGGAAACGTTGCTGCGAGTCTGCAAGGGAGTGCCTAGGGTTTCAGAGCTGCGCTTCCGGCGTCAGTACATAGATGTCGCCGATGGTCAGATCCTCTGAGGTGTAGAGCAACCCGTTCCCATCGGGCGACAGACTCATCGTGGCGGGGCCGTGCAGCAGGCGTTTGGGAGGAGGCGCGAAGCGGCTGAGCGGGCCGTTGGGATCGGGAACGATCGACCGCCGGTAAAAGCCTCCATGGTCGCCGCGGCGCAGGAAGGCCAGCGTTGCGCCGCGAACCTCCCACGTCCGGTAGGCAAGGTTCTCCGTGCCGGGAATGCGCTGCTCCGTGCCCCCGGCCGCCGGTCGGCGCCAGAGCCCGGTACCACTCGATGGGCGTTCAAACCAGATCCACTGGCCGTCGGCGCTCTCCACAGCCCCCCACATCTCCTCCCCACTGACACGCACCGGCGCGCCACCATCCAGAGAGACCTTCCAGCATTCGCGGCTCTTTTCGTGGGTGTAGTAGATCCAGCGGCTATCGGCCGACCAATTGGGCACCACGCTCGCGACGGTATCGTCGGTGAGGCGGCGGGGCGAGCCACCGGCGGCGGGCATCACATAGATATTGTCGAACCGCGGACCGCGGGCATTGCTGCCCGTGTCGAAGAAGGCATCGAACGCGATCCAACGGCCGTCGGGCGAGAAGCGCGCACTGCCGGCATGCACCCCCAACTGTGTGAGCTGCCGCAGACCGCTGCCATCACGATTGCAGAGGTAGAGCTCATGGGCGCCGGAGCGATTGGAGCGGAACAGGATCTGCCGTCCATCCGGCGAAAAATGCGGTTCGCTGTCTTCTTCGCTGGAGGCAAGCAGTTGGGTAGCTTCGCCGGTGGTGGTGTCGAAGCTCCAGATATTGGCATCGCGGATGGTGCGGTTGAAGGCATACCGCCGGCCGGCGGTGTCGGTGGTGAGGTTCGAAAAGACGCCCTCGGTGACCTTCCGGGGTGGCGATTGCAGCGCGCGCGAGTCCACGGTCCAGAGACCGCCGGCTTCGGCGAGCAGGATGCCGTGCGAGTCCAGCATCCAGGTGGCGGAGTTCGGGCCAGCCTGGTGCCCCCTGCATTCGGGCACCGCACCCGCGTCGCCCAGAGACACAACGCACAGCAGCCGCGTATTGCCTACCAATCGCAGGAACAGGAGCCGCTTACCGTCCGGCGAGACCACGGGCGACTTCTCGTTTGTGGCCGGCTCGCGGGTGTAAGGAGTCTTCGCGCCATCGGCCACCGCGATGCGCACCAGCGTGTTGCCGTGCGGGGTGCGGTCACGGGAAAGAAGTGCCGCCGAATCCGGCGTCCAGGCAAGGCCGTCGAAGCCGGTGTGATCGACAACGCGGGCGACCATGCGGCGCGGGCCGGGTTCCAGGCCGGTGACAGGGGCGACCCAGATCTCGCCGTCGCTTCCATCCAGCGCGCGGCGGTGCCAGGCGAGACGGGTGCCGTCCGGGGACCAGACCGGCGTGAACTCATGGTTGGCATCGTTGGTGATCCGGCGCGGGGGCTCGTCCATGGCACTTACGGACCGGATGTAGAGGTCGTCCTGGCGGCCATCGCTGCCAGACCACACGAAGGCCATCCGCGTACCATCGGGCGAAAAGGCCGGCTGCTGTTCGATCCCGCTGTACTTGGTCAAGGCGACAGGGGAAGCAAAGCGAGGCAGCGGGGGAACAGACGTTCGCGGCGTCAGCACCAGGGCGGAGACGACGGCGATGGTGGCCGCAGCACCCAGCCAGTACTGGTAGCGCGGGCGCGCGGAGCCGAGTGCCGCAATACGATCAAGGCCGGCACCAACCGCGGCCATGGCGGGACGCCGGGCCGGGTCCTTGTCGAGCATGGCACGCAGCAGCGTGGCGAAGGCTTTGCCGCCCGGCAGCGGCGGCGGCGTATAGTCGATCTGCTGCTGGCCGATGTTGCGCGTGGTCTCCCCCGCCGTCGAGGCCAGGAACGGGTGGGTTCCGCTGGCCAGTTCGACCAGGGTGGCACCGAGCGAGAAGACATCGCTGGCGCCGGTAAGCGCGTCACCGCGAAGTTGCTCCGGAGACATGTAGCCGAGCGTTCCGAGCGGCAGATGTTCGAGAGTATCGGCCATGCCCGCGTTCTGGGCGAGGCCGAAATCGAGAACCTTGATGAGCCCATCGGGGCGCAGCATGACGTTCTCCGGCTTGATGTCGGAGTGAACAATGCCCTGCGCGTGCGCGGCGGCCAGGGCACGCGCGATTTGGGCGCCCCAGGCGGCCACTTGCGGAATCGGCCGAGCCACGCCGCAGAAGACCCGTAGCGACTGGCCGTTGACGAGTTCGGTGACCAGCGCGGCGCCGGTGTCGAAGCGGAGCACGTCGTGAACCGTGACCAGGCTGGGATGATTGAGCGCGGAGGCGGCCTGGGCTTCGCGGATCAGCCGCTCCACAGCGGACGGTAGGATACGCCCGCGGGCGCCAACGAACTTGACCGCCACAGTGCGCCCGAGTTCGGCATCGCGCGCAGAGAACACATCGCCCATCCCGCCCGAACCGAGCGGAGCGAGCAGCGTGTAGCGGCCATAGGTGCGGCCGGGAGCCGGCGGTTCGGGCTCAGGCTTATCGGCCTGCAGCATGGCAAGCACTTCCTCGGCGATAGCCGGATCGACCGAGACCAGGCGCTCGGCGTGCAAGTGCGGCGCAAGGTCGCGCAGTTCCTGAAACAGCAGCCAGACCTGGCTCCAATCGCCGCTAGTCACGTTAGCTCTTCAATTCCTTTTCCAGCCAACGGCGCGCGAAGGACCAGTGCCCGCCAACGGTGCGGACCGAACAGCCCAGAGCGACGGCGATCTCGTCATGGCTCTTGCCCTCAAACACCCGCATCTCGACGACGGTGCGCAGGCGAGGGTCGATGGCCGAGAGCCGATCGAGCACGGATTCCACCGACTGCAGGCTTTCGGCGTCGGGCAGAGCGGCGGGCAGAGATTGGATGTGGCTTTCTCCAACCTGCTGGACGCGTTGTTGCAGCGGACGGCTGTGGGCAATGAGCAATCGCTTCATCAGGAAGCCGGCCAGACCGAGAAAGGCGGCTTTACGGGACTCGTCGAACTCGCTGGGATCGAGGGCCTTATTCTTGAGCAATTCGATGTAGAGTTCGTTCACCAGCAGGGTGGGCTGCCAGGAATGACCGCTGCGCTCCGAGCGCATATGGCGTGCGGCCATGCGGCGCAGTTCGGGGTAAAGCCAGTTGAAGAGTTCGTCAGCGACGTCCTTCCGGCCATGCTGCACGCCGGTGAGCAGGCTCTCCAACCGGGGATTCGTGTGATTCGGCACGGGCAAGGCTCCTTCACAAGATATCCCAACGAGTTGTGTTTTTTGTTGCCGATCTGGGGGAGGTGCTCGCACTTTCCGGGTCATGGGACAAACTTGGATGGCGAGAACGCTTGCCATGGTACTGTTCGGTGGCATGGCGGCGTACGGCCAATCGACCGGACAACTACTGTTTCCGGATGAGACGGATCCGGTGGTATTGGATTGGGGCCGCGACACCGTAGAGGCTTTCCTGGCGGCGCACCAGATGCCGGCCTCCGAAGTCACGTCCATCCAGACTTACGCCAGGCAGGATCTGCGCGACAATCTGCGTGCCTTTGCATGGTCGGCCCTTCAACTCCTGCTTCGGGACACCAAACGCGCGCTGGATCCGGTAGAAGAACGCCTGGTGACACGGTTCACCGAAGTGGTGAAGGCGATCGACATTGAACATCTGCGGCTGGCGAAAGAGGACAAGGACAGGTTCCTTGCCAATCGCTGCACCTGGCGGCCGGAGGCGCAGATCGCGCAGGCCACCGGATATACCTATGACCCGGCGTACTGGTGTCCGCGGCCACCCTACAGCCCCTTGTTTGAAGCGAATCCGCCGGCGTCTCCCAGCAAGGACTTCCTGCTGGCGACCGGGCAGAAACGGTCGTGGCTGGACGCGATTGCGGCGCGCCCGGGCGGGCTGCGCTCCATCTCCCACATCTCGGTGGCGGGCGGCCTGCACCTGGCCATTGGCATTCCTGCCGCGGCATTGCTGGCGATTGGCTTGACGGCGGCGATGTATGCGCTGAAGTGGCTGAAGGTGGCGCAGGAGACGTTTAACGGCGGCACTACCTTCGTCAGCCGCAGTCTGGGTGCCTACGTCGGCGTGGGCATCACCATCGCGCTCGTATTGATAACAGTGGTCATCCTGGTGGTGATCTATACCGAGAACAACCGCATTGAGGCCGAGTACAGCCAGATCGACTCCGCTTACCAGACGGCTGCCAGCAGGCCGCTGCGAACAAGGGCGCAACTGGGCGCGGCACTCGACAGTAACCGTGACTGGGTAGGGCTGTATGCGGCTTTCCTTCGCATGGTGGTTCCGCTGAGCGCCCCCCAGGCACCGGCGGCGCTGCCCACGCCGGGAGTGACGGATCCAACGTTCAGCCTGCGTGTGGCGCCAGGTTCGCCCAGCACGCCAGCGTCGAGCCTGACGTTTGCCGGCTGGGATGGCGAGAAGTGGCGGGCACGGCTGTGGCGGGGCTGGGTGCTGCAGGAAGCGCTGCTCCCGATGCCGAATGTGGACCTGCTGAGCCTGAACTCGCGGATCCGTTATCTGTGGAACGGCAAGAAGTACGAAGCCAGCCGCATGGGCAGCTATTTCGCGGTGAAGAAGGCAGTGGAGGAGACGGGCGACGTGACCTGTCCGCCGAGTTCCAGCAGCGGGGAGAGCACGGCGGCGGATCTGTCGCAGTGCAAGGTATTCGTGACACGAAGCCTGCCGCTCGACGTGGATGGACTGGGCGCACGTCTGGTCTCCATCACACAGGCGCTGGCGTTCACCAGCCCGGCGGTGGCGCGGGTGGCCATCGGGCAACCCTTCAGCATTCCGATCGCCACACAGGGGCTGCCGGAAGCAACGATCACTGTTGACGGCGCCTTGCCCGCGGGCTTCAGCTTAGGCGCGGGCAACATGTTGGGCACGGCCACGCTGCTGTGGAACGGCAACGGCACCGGCGGCACTTACCCCATTACGCTGCGAGCCAATAACGGGCTGGAGCAGAAGACGACGGTGTTGACGGTGTACGTGAGTCAGACGGTGAGATTCACGTCCCCGGCGGAAGGGACTTACTCGTTTCCCCTGGGTACGTATGTGAACATGCCCATCATCGCGACGGGCTTTCCGGTACCGAACGTCCACGTATACACGCTGCTGAGCGGCACCTGCGGACTGCAGTTGACCCGGGTAAGTAATAGCGAATGGCGGCTGGCGGGCTATCTGCGGCCACCGCAGGCTCCGGCGCAGGCCTGCTTCCTGTCGCTGGAGGCTTACAACTCGGAGAGCTTCAATCTCGCCAGTCCGTCGGGGCGCGACTTCCTGGATCTGCGGATCAACGTGACGGATCCGCCGCAGCAGCCGGTGCTGCTGACGGACCAGATCACGACGCCGATGGGCATGACACGGCAGTACACCATCCGGACCAGCACGGTGAATGCGCCGGTGGAGATCAGCCTGGCGCAATTGAACGGGCAGCAGATGGCTCCTTCGTGGGTGAGCCTGCAGGACCGCGGCGATGGGACGGCCACTATGACGGTGACACCGCCGGTGGGCGCGCCGCAGGTAGCGCTGGCGGCGTTGTGGTACGGAGTCGCAGGCTCGGCCGGCAACCGCAACAGCGGCAGTTTCACCGGCGTATCCATCAACGTGGTGCGCGAGCCGGTGTTCGTGTTCCCGCAGGGTCAGGTCTTCCGCTTCGACGTGGACCCGCCGGTAGAGCAGTCATGGCTGGCAGGAACGCAGTCGGTGGGCGGCAACGTTACGTTCCAGGTAAGTCCGGCCCTGCCGCCGGGACTGCAGTTGCAGGATCTGGGCAACGGCGAGTTCCGCATCCGCGGCCGGGCCACCGAGCCTGGGGACTACGCGGTAAACGTGACGGCAACCAACAGCTACGGGCCGGCCACGGCACCGGTGCGGATCATCGTGGCGAAGGCGGCGCAGATCACTTCGCCGGCTGTGGCGCACTTGTGGGTAGGCCGCCCGAACTCGTTCGAAGTGACGGCGACGGGCTACCCGACCGCGCCACTGGGGGAACCAAGCCCTGTGAATCCAAGGCCGATGGACCTGTTCCCGTCAAGCCCGATCAGCCTGCAGTTCTACGGGTTGAACATGAGTGCGACGGACCCGGTAACCGGAGAACCGGTGTACGGGCGGGCCTTTATCACCGGCACACCGACGAACCGGACTTCGCTGCAGATTTCCGTGATCGCGCAAACGGCAAGCCTGGCGCCCAGCATCCAGCAACTGCGGCTGGTGTTGACCAACTACGGCGATGTCAGCGGTGACTATGTGGTGGATTGTCTGGACGTGAACCTGACGAAGTCGCTGCTGGGCAAGCGTCGTGGCACGGCCCTCTACAACCACATCGTCGATATCAACAAGGACGGCATCATTGACGTACGCGACCTGGCGGTGGTCTCGGGACAACTGCCGAGCGGCACCCGCTGCCAGTAAAGGAACCATGCACATGACTCTCTGTTTGCGTTCTCTTCTGTTGGGATTGGTGCTGCTGGCCGGGGCGCTACCGGGCCGCGCGGCCATTCTCTATGTGACCCAGGCGCCGGCGTCGGTGAATGCAGGGGACACGATCGAATGGCTGGTGGGGGTGGAGGCCGAAGCGGGCGAATCCCTGGTGGGCTTCCAGTTGAATGTGGGGTTCTCCGACTGGCTGACGCCGGGCACGGTGACCGAGTTGGGCTATTTCGCGGCGAACGGCGTGTCGTTCTTTTCAGGCATTGTGGCGCCGGATTCGATCACGTTCATTCTGGACGTACTGGCGGGGGGCGACGCGCTGCCGGCCGGCGTGGAATACCTGATCCAGGTGGACTTCCTGGCAACGCAGAGCGGCACACCACTGCTGGAATTGTTTGATCCGATTCTGACGTTGGACACCTTCGCGGATGCGACCATCAGTGCGACGAACTACCTGGTGCCGGTGGTGATCCCGGCGGGGGGCGGACCGGGAGGCGGTGGGGGCACTCCGGGAGACGCCGATGTTCCGGAGCCGCGGACGCTGGGATTGACCGCGGCGGGCTTGGCGGCGTTGATGATGGCACGCCGGCGGCACGGAGGGCAGTGATGAGCCAGATGCGTCACGATGCGGTGTTCGCGGGAAGCTTAACGAAGACGTGGCGATCGTGGTGGCGGAAGACGGAGGCGTTGCGGGAGTTGACGCTGCGGATACCGGTGGGCTCGGCCTTTGGCTTACTGGGGCCGAATGGGGCGGGCAAGACGACGTTCGTGAAGATCCTGATTGGCGCCGTGCGGGCGACAGCGGGGACGGCGACTGTGTTCGGTCATGAGGCGGGGTCGCTGGCGGCGCGGGCGATGGTGGGATATGTGCCGGAGAGTTCGCTGGCGCCACTGCACCTGACAGGGACGCAGTTGATCGACTTTCAAAGCTCGTTGTACGGTATGGGCCGAGGGGAGCGCAGGCGGCGCACGGCGGCGCTGCTGGAACAGGTGGGGATGCGCCAGTGGGCGGACGTACCGATGCGGCAGTACTCGCGTGGGATGCGGCAGCGGGTGTGCATTGCGGCGGCGCTGGCGCATGAGCCGCGGATGCTGATTCTGGATGAGCCCACCGATGGACTGGATCCGGCAAGCCGGCGCGAGATCCTGGAGTTGTTGCGGCGGTTGAACCGGCAGCAAGGGGTGACGCTGCTGGTGAACTCACACCTGCTGCACGAGGTGGAGGAACTCTGTAGCGAAGTGGCCATGCTCCGACAGGGGCGGCTGGTGCGGACGGGCTCACTGGCGCAGCTACGAACGCAGGCGGGGTATACGGTGGTGCTGCGATCGGAACGGGCGGACCTGGAGGCGTTGTTCGCCGAACGGGGGATTGCGGCGCTAAGGGAGGCGGCCGGCACGCTGAGGCTGCACGTGGTGACGCGAGAGGAACTGGACTGGACGCTGGACCTGGCGCGCGCGGCGGCGGCGCAGGTAGAGGCGTTGAGCCGCTCCACGCATAGCTTAGAGACGATCTATCTAACCGAGACACGGCCGGAGGAGGAGGCGCGGCGATGATGCTGCAACTGGCGGCCATTGTGGGAGACACGCTGCGGGAGGCGTGGGATAAGAAAGTGCTGTTGGGGATAGTGTTGAGCG
Organism: Bryobacterales bacterium; assembly: GCA_016789745.1. Taxonomy (GTDB): domain Bacteria; phylum Acidobacteriota; class Terriglobia; order Bryobacterales; family Bryobacteraceae; genus CADEFT01. Next base: position 30,242 of record JAEUQF010000022.1, on the reverse strand, counting down.
GGACGCTGGCGGCAGCCCTGTTGCAGTGGTACGCCGAGACTGTGACCCAAAGGGGGCCGCATACCGCACTGGCAGCCCTGGCGCAGAGCGATCCGCGGTACCTGGACACGGCGTTCGTGGTGCGGGATGTGCTGGCGGCGTTGGCGGCGTTCGGGATGTGGATCCAGATCGCGGCGGCGGTGTCGCTGCTGATGGGACTGCTGGCGAGCCTGCTGAGTGCCGAACGGAATGCGCTGCTGGCGGCGGCCCCGGTTGCGCGACCGGTGTTGCTGGTTGGCCGGTATGCGGGGCTGCTGCTCGTGTCCCTGGCGGGCATTGCGGTGATGTATGGGGAGTTGTGGGTGGCGGCCGGTTGGAGGTTTGGCGTATGGCACTGGCCGTTCCTGGCGGGGATTGGGCTGACGCTACTGGCGGTGAGCGGGACGATGGCGCTGTTGCTGCTGCTGCAAAGCGTAGTGGATTCGGGGGCGGTGGCAATCGTGTTGACCACGGCGGTGTGTCTGTTGGGCGTGGGCGCGCAGCAGCCGGACCGCGTGCGGGACGTGACCGGCTCGGCATGGCTGGGGGATGCAGCAGCGGTGCTGGGAAAGGTGCTGCCTCAGTTCAGCGAGATTGGTAAATGGATGGGCGCCTATATCAAGGCCGGTGTGCTGCTGGATGCGACGCCGCTATGGATGACCGGGGCGGGGATTCTGGTGAGCCTCGGGCTCTCGGGCGTGGTGTTCGCGCGGAAGGAGTTCTGAGGGAGTGAATGGCGGAGGGTGAGGGATTCGAACCCCCGGGCGAGTCACCCCGCCAACGGTTTTCAAGACCGCCGCCTTAAACCACTCGGCCAACCCTCCACACACCAAGCTAACAGATGTGGTTGGGCGGCGGCTATCTGGGACGGATGGAACCGAGGCCGCCATCGACGCCGAGGATCTGGCCGGTGACCCAGTCGTTGGCGGGATCGAGGAAGTAGGCAATGGCTGCGGCGATGTGGCCGGGAGAGCCGATGCGGCCAAGGGCGTGCATGGCACGCGAGGCTTCGAGAGAAGCCGGGTTGCCGGTGACGCGGGCGGCGAGGGGCGTGTCGACGAGGCCTGGGGCGACGCAGTTCACGCGGAGGTTCTTGGGGGCGTAGGTGGCGGCGGCGGAGAGGGTGAGTCCGAGGATGCCGGCTTTGGCGGCGGCGCGCACGGCGGCGAAGGCGGAGGTGAGGTTCAGTTGCAGGGTGGACTGCCATTCGTCCTCAGTGGTGGCGTGGGCAGGCTTGAGGAGGATGGAGCCGACGCAGTTGACCACACCGTAAATGGGGCCGCCGGCTTGCTGGACGGCGCGGTCTACTTCGGCGAAGCGGGTGGCATCGGCGGTGGTGTGGGTGGCGTTTAGCTCGGCGGCGAGTGTGGAGAGGCGGGCTTCTCCACGGGCTACCAGATGGAGGCGGGCACCCGCCTGATGGAGGCGCCGCGCGAGGGCGGAGCCGATACCGCCCGTAGCGCCTAACACCACGATCGTTTGGTTGTCGAAGGTCACGATCTAAAGATGCTGCTGGCTGGGGTTGGAATTTTTAGACTTTCTTCAGGATCTAGCCGGCAGGCATCCGGCCTAAGCAGGTGGACGAGCGGTTCGCGCTCCTGTAAGTTGTTGATTTCGCGTTCGGGCGTTGGTTCGATTTGCATGTTCTTGCTTTCCCCATGGGGCGGGCGCACGGAGCACAATTACTTTATGGTATAAAGTTTTTGTATGTCCAAAGCGCTCGCCGCCCTGCTGGTGACCGCCGTGATCCTGGGCGGAGTAGCGGCGATGCTTCTTCGCCTTACGGGAACGCCCACCCTGGAGCCTTCGGTTCCGTTGTCACCCGATCCGGCTCCGGTGCGCGAATACGAGGTTGTCGCCGAGTACCCTCATGATCCAGAGGCGCTGACCCAAGGTCTGGTTTATGTGGGCGGCGTTCTGTATGAAAGCACCGGTGGCGAGGGATCGGGGATCCGGAAAGTGGAACTGGAATCCGGCCGTGTGCTCCAGGAGCAGGCGTTGGACAGCGACTTTGCGGGCGAAGGGGTGACGGAGTGGCGCGGCCAACTGATCCAGCTAACCCCGATCCGGACGAAGCAGAGCGTGATGCGCTCGTTGTTGCTGAACAACCTGGAGGCATTGGGGGCTCCGTTCGGACGCATGCTGGAACGGGAGAGCGGTGTGCGCTATGACCTCTCTTCGCTGAAGCGGCAATCCACCTTCGGACACAACAGCGCGGGATGGGGACTCACGCATGACGGCAAGCGGATCATTAAAAGTGACGGCACGTCGATCTTGCGGTTCCTCGATCCGGCCACGATGCGGTGGCAGGCGCAGATCGCCGTGGTGGAGGCAGGAACCGGGATCCGATGGCTGAATGAACTGGAGTTTGTCAACGGCGAGGTGTACGCCAACATCTGGCAGCAGGATCGGATTGCGATCATCCGACTCGATTCGGGCCAGGTGACCGGGTGGATCGATCTTTCGCGCCTGCGCTCCCACATGGTGCCTGCGCCCAAGGACCTGTCTGGCCTTGGTGCGTATGGAAAGGCCGTGGCGAACGGCATTGCTTACGATGCGGCTGGGGGACGCTTGTTGGTGACGGGGAAGAGGTGGCCGCGGTTGTTTGCGATTCGTTTGCGCGGGTGATCTGGAGGCGGGAGCAAATCAAACGCCCCCATGGAAGCGTACTTCCGTCAAGGTTCGGCGATCTGCCGTCACGCCCGCCCCCCGAATTCCCCGGTTTCGGTGGAGACGCGCACCAGTTCGCCTTCTTTAATAAAAAGCGGCACGCGGATCTGAAGGCCGGTGACCAGAGTAGCGGGCTTGGTGGCACCGCCGGACGAATCGCCCTTAACGCCGGGTTCGGTGGACTGGACCGGTAGTTCCACCACGGGCGGCAACTCGATACCGATGGGATTTCCGTTGAACTTTCTCAGATCGACGATCAAGCCCTCGGTGAGGTAGTCGAGCGCATTGCCCATCACATTTTCGGGAAGTGTGAGGGTTTCAAAGCTCTCCTGATCGAGGAAATGCGATCCGTTGCCGTCGCTGTAGAGGTAAGAGGCGGGCACCACCTGCAGGTCAGGTTCGCGGAACTTCTCCCCAGCTTTGAAGGTGCGCTCGAAAACGGCGCTGGTGAGGAGATTACGAATTTTCAGGCGCACGAGCGTCTGCCCGCCACGCGCGGTGGGCGTACTCACTTCGGAATCGAGGCACAGGTAGGGGACGTTGTCGAGTTCGAAGAGGGTCCGCTTGCGGACGTCGAGCGCGTCAATGAGAGAAGCCATAAGCTACCCAGTATAGGAAGAATGCTGGTGACGCTTGTCCGGGTCAGGACGAAGCAGCGAGGCTTTGCTGGGCGCGTGTGGATTCTCCCCTTTCCCTATTGCAGGGGGCCGCTTCCGGTCTGGGAACGCGGATTGACCAGCCCGCCGGCGATGTTCGAGTAGCGTTGGGCGACGGCTTGGACCGACCTCGGCTCCCCGGTCAGAGGCTCCTGCAGAAAGGCGGCGATGATGTCTGTCGCGGCCTGATGCGTTTCCGCCACGTCGCGGGGACCACCGATCAACTGCGCCAAAACAAGCCGCCCTGGCGCTGAAAAGAAGAGAGGCACGTCGGTGAATCCGTAGTGGTTTGCCCCCCGGATCTCGTAGCGATAGCCGCGGGCGTGCAGTCTTTGCAGAAGTTGCCGGTTGCCGGACAGGTAACGCTCCGAGTGGTGAGTTTCCGCCGGATCGCTTTGCAGCAGCAGGAAGGGCCGCTGCAGCGATTTCTCCGCCAGGTCGCCATAAAGGGTACCGTCAATGTTCGCCGCTGCTTTGATTCGCGAGTCCCGCTCCAGAGCAAGGGCCGCGGTAGCGCCACCGAACGAATGACCGATGGCACCGATGTGGTCGAGGTCCAGCCGAGCGAACAGCGCGGGCCCCACAACATCAGCCCGGTGCAACTGATCGAGTACGAACTTCACATCGCCAGCCCGTAGATCCAGGTGTTCCGTCATATAGGCACCCCGGTCGGCACCGTGCTTTCCGAAGTTCTCCACCGTCGTAACGAGGCGGCCGTCGGCAAGTTCGACGACAGCCGCCTCATACGGGTGGTCGATGGCAATCACGGCGTAGCCCTTACTGGCCAGGTCTGTTACGAGGCTGGTGTAGAAGGCCCTTGACGCAGCGTATCCGGGTGAAAAGAGGACCACTGGCCATTTGTCTCGATCGGTCGATAACGGAGCGTCGATGGTGGCGTTTGTTTGGATCTGATGGTAGTTGCTCATCACGAATCGGGGAAGAACCGAGACATAGTCTGGCAAACGGCCCAGGCCGTCCATATAGGCCGAACGGACACCGTGTGAGGCTGACGATGCCGGATACCAAACCTGCGCAACGACGTTCCGGCGGTCGTCCGGGTCGGCGGTGGCCGCCTCCGGACGAGTGACATCTACCCACCGGTACACCTTGGTTCCAAGCGAATACCGCCCTCGCGGCTTGGTCAAACGAGGAACCGGAAGGAATGCCCAGGCCGCGGCGAATGCCACCAATAGCGTTGCAACCGCGGATCGCGAGATGACCTGCGCGGCGCCACCCCCGGTGCTGCGGCGATGGTGCAGAAGGGACACCAGGGCGAGCAAAATGTAGCCGGGCAGGAACTGCCAGTAAAAGCCCTTCCATGCGAGTTGCAAAGCCGATAGTGCCGCCAGACTCCATAGTGCCGAGCGTCTCGCATGCCTGCTTAATTCGATCCGGAAAAGCCATAGTCCAGAGAATGCGGCCAGTGCACAGGCCAAGACTACGGTCAAGAGAGACACGGGTGTGATTCTCCGATAGACAGGCCGCCGGGACAGCTCAGACGGATATTGCCACTCTGCATGTAAGCGAAGACGAAGGAAGGTGCCCGCTTATTTCACGGACGTGTGGATTACTCATGACACGGCTGCGACGACGAGAAGCTCATCGAGTTGCGCGAACTGCTCGCCCGCCCCGCTTGTGCTTCCGGAAGCGATGGCTTCGTCGAGAGCTTGCTCTGAGGGATAGAGTTCATGCAGCACCAAGAGCGTCTGGCCGCCCTGTCCTTCGAAGGTGACCGTGGATACCGCGCCATCGGAGCTTTCCTCATTCGTCCAGACAATGCGCGAGGGGGGTATCACTTCGACATAACGACCGAAGAATGCCATGGGCTGCGCAGAGGCGGGGTGGCTGAACACGAAACGGTAGACGCCGCCCGTGCGCACATCGGCGTCGCACGAAACGAAAGAGACTCCACATGACTTCGGCATCCACCACCGCGTGAGCAGTTCAGGCTTGGTCCAGGCCTCAAATACGACTTGCGCGGGGCCATCGAAAAGGCGCGTGACGACCATCTCCCGCTCGGGCTTCGTTCCACTGTCGTGGGGTTGTTCATGGGTGTTGACTCACTTTCCATTCCTCAATGATTCTGTCCAACTCATCGAAGCGGGCGACCCAGAGCCGGCGGTAGCTCTCGATCCATGCCGCTTCGTCCTCAAGCCTGCATTGGCCGAGCCTGCAGGTGCGCACGCGCCCGACCTTTTCCGTGGTGACGAGTCCGGCCGCCTCCAGGACAGCGACGTGCTTTTTTATGCCGGTGAGCGTCATCTGGAACTTTTCCGCCAGGGCTGTTATCGAGGCGTCGGCCCGCCCGAGTTGCTCCAGGATGCCGCGCCGGGTGGCGTCGGAGAGGGCGGCGAAGGAGGCATCCAGGTAGCCAAGCTAACACTGAACCATTCGGCTCAGTATCCACATGGCGGCATAAGAAGTGAACCGGGGCGTGCGTGGTTTCTCGCGTTCCTCAATAGCTATGAATCTCGAAGCAAGTTACGTGGCAGTGTCGAAGTTTGTGCGCCTGCCGGGCGGGCTCCGGCTGGAGTATTTGGAGTACGGTACAGGCACGGGTACTCCGGCCGTGCTGCTGCACGGGGTCACGGATTCCTGCCGGTCCTTCGAACCGGTCCTTCCGCTCCTGCCGGCGACGTTGCGGGTGCTAGCCCTCTCGCAGCGCGGGCACGGCGACTCGGACCGGCCCGAGTCGGGGTACGGCTACTCGGATCTGTCGGGTGATCTGGCAGCCTTTCTGGACGCACTCGGCATTGACAAGGCGGTTATCATTGGCCACTCGATGGGCGCGATGGTGGCACAGCGATTCGCCATCGACCATCCCACGCGGGTGGCGGGACTGATGCTGATCGGCGCGTTTTCGACGCTGTACAACGATGGCGGCATCGCCGCGTTCGTGGCGTCGTCCATCGACCCGCTAGGCGATCCCATTTCGGCGGAGTTTGCCCGTGAATGGCAGTTGAGCACAACGGCGCGCCCGATTGACCCGGAGTTTCTCGACATCGTCATTCGCGAAACGGTGAAAGTGCCGGCCCGTGTGTGGCGGGCGGCGTTTCACGGGTTTCTGGAGACTCCCGATTTCTCGGCAGAGCTTGGGCGGCTCGCCGTTCCAGTCTCGATTTTGTGGGGGGACCAGGATACGTACGCCTTACGAGGACACCAGGAAGCGCTGCTCGCGGCCATGCCTCACGCGCGTTTCCTGGTCTATGAAGGCGGCCATGCATTGCACTGGGAGCAGCCGGCGGCCGTTGCTGGGGCGATCGGGGCGTTTATGAATGTGTAGGAAATGACTTGCAGGGTCGGGGGGGCGACGACGATAGCCTGTCACCGTTCGGAAGGCACGGAGGTACCGTGCCGTCGACACGCATGAGTACACCTTCACGGGGGGGGAGCGTGTCGTCTCCGGTGTTCACGCCGCTATCGCCTAATAGGTCACCCTGACGTACGTTGACACCGCTGTTTTCCCGGATGGTTTCTCGTTGCGTATGCACGGCCCATTCCGGGAGACAAAGTATCGTATGTGGCAACGGATTCCAGTCCTGGGGCGTAGCCTGTGGACCCCTTGTCTATCACCGTCACGAGGACAACTCCATTACGGGCATGTGGGAGTCCGAACTCGATCGGATGCGGACCTTGCAGAATACGCCGGCGATGTAATCTCTACTCTGACGAGATGCCGTCCCGTTGTGTTCGGCGGTTCGAACATCACGGTGCAAGAGATTCCCAGCGCCAGCGATTTCTCTTGTGCTGGGTGTCGGTGCTGTACTCGTGGCGGCCACGCGGAGGAGGTCCCGAGGATCATACAGTGTAAACCGTGTGTGTTTTGCCCAGCTGCTGGGGGATAGGACGTCCCGGGACATCCGGCGCCTGATAAAATGCTTAGTTCAATCATGAAAGCCTTACTGCTTAAGAAGTACCTGGAGCTCGAGTATACCGACATGCCCGAGCCCACCATCTCGGACGAAGAGGTTTTGGTGCGGGTGCGCGCCTGCGGCATCTGCGGGAGCGACATCCACGGCGTGGACGGGAGTACCGGCCGCCGCGTGCCGCCGCTGATCATGGGCCACGAGGCGTCGGGCATCATCGAAAGCGTGGGCGCAAAGGTGACAGCGTGGAAGCCGGGCGACCGCGTCACGTTCGACTCCATGGTTTCCTGTGGGCGGTGCCACTTCTGCCGGAAGGGCCAGACGAACCTCTGCGATAACCGGCAGGTCATGGGCGTGAGCACGGGCGAGTACCGCCGCCATGGCGCGTTCGCCGAATACGTCGCGGTGCCGCAGCACATTCTCTACGGCGTACCGGACAGCGTGTCGCTGGAACATGCGGCGATGGTGGAACCGGTGTCGGTGGCCGTGCACGCGGTGGCCATCAGTCCGGTGGCGATGGGCGATACGGCGGTGGTGGTTGGGTCGGGCATGATCGGTCTGCTGGCGATCCAGGCGGCGAAGGCGGCGGGTTGCACGCGGGTGTTCGCGATCGACCTGGACGACCACAAGCTGGCGACGGCGAAGGAAGTGGGCGCCGATGCGGTGTTCAATCCGAAGCACGGCGATGTGGTGAAGCAGGTGCTGGAACACACCAACGGGCGCGGCGTCGATCTGGCGCTGGAGTGCGTGGGCGCCACCGATCCGGTGAACACGGCGATCCTCTGCACGCGCAAAGGCGGCACGGTGACGCTGGTGGGCAACATCACGCCGAAGATTGAGTTGAACCTGCAATCGGTGGTGACGCGGGAAGTGCGGCTGCAGGGGACCTGCGGGTCGAACGGCGAGTACCCGGCGTGCATGGACCTGATGGGGCGCGGTCTGATCAAGGTGCAGCCGATCATGAGCGCGAAGGCGCCGCTGGCCGAAGGTGCGGAGTGGTTCCGCAAGCTGTATAACCACGAAGGCAATCTGATGAAGGTGGTGCTGGAGCCGTAATGTCTTCCTCTCCTTTTTTTGACTTGTCGGGCCGCGTTGCCCTGGTAACCGGAGCCAGCCGCGGGCTGGGACAGTATTTCGGAAGGGCGCTGGCGAAGGCGGGCGCGGACCTGATCATCACCAGCCGCAAGGTGGACGAGCCGCTGCTCAACTTCCAGAAGGAAATCGAAGCGCTCGGCAAGAAGGCCGTGCCGGTGGCGCTGGATGTGCGGGATTACGACAGCATCCAGGCGATGGGCGCGGAGGCGATCAAGGCGTACGGGTATATCGACATCCTGGTGAACAACGCCGGCTGCAATGTGCGGAAGCCGGCGCTGGACGTAACGTGGGATGACTGGAACCTGGTGCTGGACACGAATCTGCGCGGCACGTTCTTCGTGGCACAGGCGATTGCCCGGCACATGATTCCGCGCGGCTATGGGCGCATTGTAAACATCGGGTCGGTAACGAGCGTGTTTGGCTATGCGGGGTTGACGCCCTACACGGCGAGCCGCGGCGGTGTCCGGCAGATGACGATGAGCCTGGCCGATGATTGGGGGCAGCACGGGGTGACGGTAAACTGCCTGGCACCCGGCTGGTTCCGCACCGAGCAGAACAAGGTGCTGTATGAGAACCAGGAGTGGGTGGAGTATCTGAAGGACCGCATTCCGGTGAAGCGCCCCGGCGCGCCGAATGACCTGGATGGCGCGGTGGTTTTCCTGGCCAGTGAAGAGAGCCGCTACATTACCGGGCAGACGCTGCTGGTGGACGGCGGCATCTCGACGGGCGCTACGAAGGCTACCGTAAAGAAGTAAGCCTGTATCCTTGAGAATTTTCGGGCCGTTGCAGCACTGTTAACGATAAGGTGCAACAACGGCCCGTTCTCTTTCTGATCGACGTAGAGCCGAATACGCCCTACGATCGCGCCGGCGACGCGTGGAGCGGAACGCAGATTGCGTTTGGCGAATTAGAGCGATTGCGGCACATATGGGAAGACCTGACCGGCCAGCGGGTTGTATTCAACTGGTTCCTGCGTTGCGATCCGCAGATCCGGCAGGTGTGGGGGAGATTGGATCACATCCACGCGCTGTTTCCAGACTTTATCTCGCGGCTGCGCGATGGAGAGGACTACGCGGGTATTCATCCGCATTTCTGGCGTTGGGACATGCGCGGACAGCGCTGGTTTAATGACTTCACGGATGCGCACTGGAAGGAGCACTGTATCCGGACCAGCATCACGGGCTTCCAGGAGATGCTGGGGCGGCGGCCGCAGGCATCGCGGTGTGGCGACCGGTGGATGGACCAGGGCGTGATGGACCTGCTGGTAAGGGAAGGCATCCGCTACGATCTGACGCTGGAGCCAGGGTCGCCCGCACAGCGGCACTGGTGCGACCGGCAGGCAACCGAGCGGCTGCCGGACCAGCGGTATCTGCCGCGTCGCCCCTATCAGCCAAGAAGCAGCGACTACCGGAGGGCACGGGCGAGCGATGCGCCGGGGCCGAACCTGTGGGTGATTCCGTGTTCGAAGACGGCACCAGCGTGGGGGCTGATCCGACGCTTTCCTCCGGTCGGCCGTTTTGAGCGGACCTGTAACCTGGCGCTATGGCCACGGGTGCTGCAACGGCATTTGGAAGAGGCGCTGTACGGCGGGAGCACGGATCCGCTGGTGCTGGTGCTGCGGTCGGGGGACCTGGCGCGTGCGGAGTTTCTGGACAACTTCCAATCGACCACTGCGGTGATAACGGCGCACAGCGGCTTACGAGAGATGCGGTTCGTGGCGGTACCGGAGGCGTTAGCGCGGCGTACGGAACCAGTAGATGGCACTGGGGCGGGCGCCGGTGAGGATCTCGCCCTTCGGGGTGACACTTATCACGTGATGGGCGTGTGAGGATTCGATGGTGCCGAGCACGCGGCCGGTCTTGCGGTCGAGGCGCATGAGCCAGCCGTTGGCACTGGTGTTGTCCTCCATGCGCTGCGTGCCGATCCAGAGCGAGCCCTGCGCATAAGTGACGCCCGCGACCATACCGATGGGCCATTCGCCAAGAAACTTGCCCTGCAGATCGAAGCGTTGGATGCGGCCGTTCTGGCGGTCGGCGACATAGACGATGCCCTGCTCGTCGATGGCTATGCCGTGGGGCTGCTTGAACTGGCCGGGGCCGTTGCCGGGCGAGCCCCACTCGCGCAGACGCTTGCCATCGGCGGAGTAGACCAGGATGCGGGCGTTACCGTAGCCATCGCTGATGTACAGGTCGCCGTTGGGGGCAAAGGCGATGTCGGTGGTGCCGGCGAAGCCGCGCTTGCCTTCCGGCTGTCCACCGACGGAGATCTGCATGAGCTTTTCGCCGTAGGGGTTGAACTTGTAGACCATGCTGCTGGCTGCATCGACGGTCCAGACATTGCCTTTGGGATCGATACGGATGCTATGGGGAATCTGGAAGAGGCCCTTGCCCCAGGAGCGAATGAGCCTGCCTTCGCGGGAGAAGACGAGGATAGGATCGGCGGTGCCGTTGACGGGCGGGCGATTGGGCTCGCTGCCGCGCTGCAGGACGTAGATTTGATTCTTGGCGTCCATGGTGACGGCGGTGGGATAGCCGATGGCCCAACCGGGGCCGGGAGGCTGGGGGATGAACTCGGTGCGTTCCAGCGGCAGCCGCGGCGACTGGCTGACGAGTTTCCGCATATCGGGCGGCTGGGCGAGTAGGGTGCAGCTCAGGCTGATCAAAATAGCGTACATGGCAGGTTACGTCCGTAGCCGGATTCCGCGATCATATCATCGCCGGTGGCGGAGGCTACAGTGCAACATCCGGGGCGGGTGTTCGCTCTTACAAGCGGAGGTACGTTGATATGAACTGGGATCAGATCGAAGGCAATTGGAAGCAGCTGAAGGGTCAGGCCAAGCAGAAGTGGGCGAAACTCACCGACAGCGACTGGCAGGCCCTCAGCGGCAAGCGCGATGAGTTGGTGGGCCGCCTGCAGGAGCGCTACGGCTGGGAGAAGGAACAGGCCGAGCGCGAAGCGGACGATTGGGGCCGCAGCTTCGACCGCGTGTAAATGAGGCACATGGGGCCGGGTTGGTGCCCGGCCCAGCTTCAGCCAGGACCGGCCCGGTTAATTCCGGCCGGTCTTTGTCAATTTTGCACCGGCCAGCACCACGGCGCCCAAGGCGCACAGCAACAGAGATCCAGGTTCCGGTACCGCGGACCTAGCGGCGACAATCTGGTAGGAAAGCGGCGATGCGGCAGCGTGTGCAAGTACGTTGAACAGCGGATCCACCGACAGCAAGCTGCTAAGCCTCATGGTGTAGTTGCCAGGAGTAGCACCCGCCGTGGAAAGCGTGAGCGTGGCTAAGGTGGTTGGAGCAGTTGTGAGAGTGAGGCCAGTGCCGGCATTGGCACCGAACACCTGGAATGACGAGGGGAACGGCAGGGCGAAGCCTCCGGACGGACTGAACAGGTCATTCGTTCCAGCGGTAAACCGGCCGCTATTTGCTGTTCCCGTAAATGCAGGGTCATTCGCATCGATCACGAAGTCAACCCCGGCAAGATTGTTGATGGGAGCGGGGTCCGACGCGATGCTAACGGTGATTGTGACGCTGTCGCCCACCGTGATCGGTCCTGATGGCCCGGACAGAGAAAAAACGACAGCAGACGGCGCGGCCGCAGGCAGGATCAGCCCGCAGAAAAGCAGGCTGGTCAGAAGAGATCGAACCATATCGCTCCAATGAGAAACAAAATTTGTGTTCGGAAAGTTTAACGCGCCCGCCGCGTGACTGTCCATACCTCCGATAGCGGGTTAGGGCGGCACCAATGCGGGGGATTGCCGTCATTTCCCACCTGTAGCCACCCGGCGTTACGCTCAGTATCATGCCGGCCGCATACAAGCAGCAATTGAGAACCGCGATTCGAGCAGCGCAGTTGGCGGGCAGCTATCTGCGTGACTGTTTTCACGATCCGTCGATCAAAGGACACACTTGCGACACCGCCGCCGAGCGAACGATTCTCGAGGTGTTGGGCCAAGCCTATCCGGAGTATGGGTATCACGGCGAGGAGTTAGGACTGGTCAGGCAACCGCAGGATGCCGAACGGCATTTGTGGCTAGTGGACCCCAACGATGGGACCTCGGCATGTGAGGCCGGGTTTCGCGGCGCCGCGGTTTCGATCGCGCTGCTGCGGGATGGGTTGCCGGTGCTGGGTGTGGTGTACGCGTACTGCGCACCTGACGACGACGGGGACTTGTTCACGTGGGCAGAGGGCTTGTCGCTGTATCGCAATGGGCTGCCGGTCGACACTGCGAACGCTCCGGCTACCGTGCTGTTGTCACTGCGAGCGGAGAAGGATCCGCTAGGCAATACCGAACTGGTGGGCCCTTATCGGTTTCGGGCGGTACCCGGCATCGCGTACCGGCTAGCGTTAGTGGCAGCGGGGGAGGCGCAGGCAGCGATTTCGTTGAACGGGCCGCTGGGGTACCGCCTTGCCGGGGGCCACGCTCTGCTGCGGGGCGCGGGTATGGCGTTTGTGGATAGCTTGGGCAGGCCCATCGACTATACAGCGGATGGCGATAGCAGTTGCGTAGACATGTGCTTCGGAGGTCCGATAGCGGTGGCGCAGGATCTGCGGACGCGGGACTGGCAGCAGGTATTGCGATGGTCGAACCGGCCGGAGGACGCGTATGGGCTGTGCTGGCCGGAACGCGGGCAGGCGGTGCGGGATAGCAGCATGCTGGCGCGGGCACAGGGATGCTGGCTGGGGCAGTTGGCGGGAGATGCCTTAGGGTCGCTGGTGGAGTTTCAGCACGGGCACGAAATCGCGCAGCGGTATCCCGAAGGAGTAAGTCATCTGGCGGACGGCGGAACGTGGAATACGCTGGCGGGGCAACCGACGGATGACTCGGAACTCGCGCTGATGCTGGCACGTTCGATGCTGGCGACGGGCGGGTATTCGGATGAGGCGGCGGCGGAGGCCTATGCCTATTGGTTCGGGTCGCCGCCGTTTGATGTGGGTAACGCGACACGGAAGGCGTTGGGCGCGGCGGCACGCGCGCATGGGAAGACGTCGAAGGCAGCGGCGGCACGGCAGGCCGCCGATAGCTACACGCAGGCCAACGGAGCGCTGATGCGCAGCAGTCCGCTGGGGATCGTGGCAGCGGCGGCCGGAGAACAGGGCGTGGAGTGGGCGATCGAAGACAGCCGGCTAACGCATCCCAACCCAGTGTGCGCGGCGGCAAACGAGGTGTTCGTCGACGCGATCGGCTTTGCGATTGCCAGCGGGGCGACGGCAGCCGAGGTCTATGCGCGCGCGTTGGAGCGGACGCAGCGGCCGGGCTTCCCCGAGAGCGTGGCCCAAGCGGTGAAGACGGCGGCGGGCGCACGGCCGGTGGATTATCACAGCCAGATGGGATGGGTGTTAATCGCGTTGCAGAATGCGTTCTGGCAATTGCTGCACGCGCCGGGACTGGCACAGGGCGTGAGCGATACGGTGATGGCAGGCGGCGACACGGACACGAATGCGGCGATTGCCGGAGCGCTGCTCGGGGCGGTGTATGGGCGCGAGTCGGTGCCGCTACAGTGGCGGGACCGGATCCTCACGTGCCGCCCGGTGCATGGGCTACCAGGTGTCGCCAAGCCGCGGCCGGAAGCGTTCTGGCCGGTGGATGCGCTGTGGCTGGCCGAACAACTGCTGTGGCCGGGAAGAGGCTGAAATCGCCGCACCGCTTGCAAAGGAAGGAACCTTTGCTGTAAACCAGTTAGGGACTCCTTCCCTATGAGTAAGCGCATCTCCATCGGAACCTGGGCCTATACGATCGGCCCTTATGCCTCTAATCCAATCGATTTCGACACTGTCTGTCGCAAGCTGAAAGAACTCGGCTTCGATGGGGTCGAACTCGGCGCCTTCCCACCGCATCCCAACCCGGGCAATCCGAACGGGCCGAATGACGCGTGGCCCGGGGCGATGCCGGGAAAAACGCAGCGCCAGGAATTGAAAGCCAGGATGGCGGAGCAGGGCCTGGGCTTCAGCGGGATCGCCGCCAACCTGTGGGGCGAGAAGCTGATCAACACGGAGGACACGTCGAAGTACGTTGCCGAGTTCAAGAAGAACTCCGAGTTCTGCACGGACCTGGGAATCCAGGGGATCCGCGTGGACTGCGTGCAGCCGCCGACCATTCTGCGCGAGATCGACTACGACACAGCGATGAACCGCGTGGTGAAGACGTGGCAGGCGTGCTGCGATATCGCGGCCGATGCCGGCCAGTATGTGATGTGGGAATTCGAGCCGGGCTTCGCCTTCAACAAGCCTTCGGACGTGGTGCGCATCCACGACGCCGTGAACAAGCCGAACTTCGGCCTGCAGTACGACACCTGCCACGGGCAGATGGTGGGCGTGATGGGGGCGCGGCAGGAAGGCGAGAAGGAAACGTTCGCCTCACAGGTGGAACTGATCCGCCTGCTGTCGGGCCGCATCAACCACATCCACGTCATTGATTCGGACAACAAGTGCCATAAGGACGCGAAGGGCGAAGACGAGACGTCGTCGCATCCGCCGTTCGGGCTGGGCGTGTTGAATTTCGACGAGATCATGCCGGAGTTATTGAAGGCATCGCGGATCTCGCACGACTGGTGGACGATTGACCTGTGTTTCTGGCCCGATGCGTGGGCCGCGACGGAAACCTGCAAGAAGTTCGTTGATACTCTGGTGGCCAAGTACGGCCAAACCGCCACAGGAACAGCACAATGAAAGAACTCCGCGTCGGCATGGTGGGATACGGCTTCATGGGCCGTACCCACTCGAATGCCTATAAACGACTGACTGACTTTTTCCCTGTCCAGCACAAGCCGGTGTTGAAGGCGGTGTGCGCGCGCGATGCCGAGAAGGCAAAGGCATTCGCGGAGAACTGGGGCTATGAGCGTATCGAGACGAATTGGAAGAAGCTGGTGGAGGCGGACGATATTGATCTGATCGACATCGGCTCGCCGAACAATACACACAAGGCAATCGCGCTGGCGGCTGCGGCCAACGGCAAGATGATTGTCTGTGAGAAGCCGCTGGCCATGAGCGTGAAGGAAGCCGAGGAGATGGTGAAAGCCGTCGAGAAGGCGAAGGTTCCGAACATGGTGTGGTTCAACTATCGCCGTGTGCCGTCGATCGCGCTGGCCAAGCAACTGGTGGACGAAGGGCGCATCGGCAAGGCGTTCCACTACCGGGCGACGTACCTACAGGACTGGACCATTTCCGAAGACCTGCCGCAGGGTGGGCCGGGGCTATGGCGTCTGGATTCAAAGGTAGCTGGGTCGGGAGTGACGGGCGACCTGCTGGCGCATTCGATTGACACCGCGATGTGGCTGAACGGCGCCATCACGCGAGTAGTGGCGAAAACGGCGACGTTCATCAAGCAGCGGACGCACGTGGTGAGCGGTAAAACCGAGTCGGTCAAGATCGACGATGCCTGTATGTTCCTGGCGGAGTTTGCCAATGGTTCCATGGGAACGTTCGAATCGACGCGTTACGCGCGCGGCCGGAAGAACTTCAACACGTTCGAATTGAACGGCGCCGATGGGTCTGTGTACTTTGACTTGGAAGAGCCCGAATATCTGCAGTATTTCGAATACAAGAATCCGGGCACGGGCAAGAAGATCGACTCACACGTGACGGGGTGGCGCAAGATCCACACGACCAATTCCGAGCACCCGTACATGAACCGGTATTGGGTACCGGGGACATGTATCGGCTATGAGCATACCTTCTTGAATGCGCTGGCCGATTTCGTGATGGGGATTGAATCCGGTAACCCGACGCAGCCCGACTTCCGCAACGCGCTGCAGACCCAGCGCGTATGCGATGCGGTGCTGGAGTCTGCGCGCAAGGGTTCGTGGGTGAAGACAGGCGTGAAGCTGTAGCGTGGCGCCCGTCAGCCGGTGGCGCGGTTTGCGACCGCCGGCACGGTGAAGTGGAACTCCGACCCCTGACCAGGGCGGGACTCGGCCCAGACGCGCCCCCCGCCCTGTTCGATGATGCGTTTGCAGATGGCCAAGCCGAGGCCGGAGCCGGAAGCCTGGTCGGTCTGGAGGCGTTTGAACAGGCCGAAGATATAGTCGGCATATTTGGGATCGAAGCCGACCCCGTTGTCGGCAACAGTGATGCGCCAGAAGCCGTCGGGCTGGCGGCGGGCGCTGATCTCGATGTGTGGCGGACGGCTATTGCGATACTTGATGGCGTTCGAGATGAGGTTCTGCAGAACCTGCGTCAAGTGCGTGGCGTTCCCCTGTACTACGGGCAGCGGTTCGGCATGGATCCGGGTATTCGTTTCTTCGATCACTACCTGCGATAGCATGAGCACTTCCCGCAAGACCAGGTTGAGGTCTACCGCGCTGGGCGGCACGGGCACTTCGCGCAAGCGGGAGTAATCGAGTAAGTCATGCAGCAGTTTCTCCATGCGGTGGGCGCCTGACTCGACATAGTCGAGATACTCATTGCAGCGGGGCTGCATGTGAGTGCGGCACTCGCGCCCGAGTAACTGGGTGAAGGTACGAACGGTTCGCAGCGGTTCGCGCAAGTCATGCGAGGCGGCCCAGATGAACTGCTCCAGGTCACGATTGAGGTTCGCCAAATCGACTTCGGCCTGCTTGCGTTGGGTTATATCCCTGACAACGCCAGCCAGACGCCGCTGGCCGGGTTGGCCGGCCGAGACCAGGCGACCGCTCAGAAGGACCCAGCGCCAAGTCCCGTCGTGCCACTGGATGCGAAACTCGACATCGCAGGCTTCCCCATCGTCACAAGCCTGCGAGGTGCGGCGGGAGACGATGTCCCGGTCTTCCGGGTGAACGCGCGCCAGGAGGCGGGACAAGGAGAGGTACCCTTCGCCGCCGGCACCGAGGGTCTCCATACAGGTCGGCGAGCACTCCATGTCGCCGGTGCCCAAATCGAGTTCCCAGGCACCGAGGCGGGCGGCATCGAGAGCGATGCGAAGGCGTTCCTCGTTGCGCTGGAGGGCCTCTTCGGCGCGCTCGCGCTGGTTGCGCTCGCGGCACTCGCGGAGGGCGCGCTTGACGGCGGGTCCCAGCCGTTCAAGACGGCTTTTCAGAACATAGTCCGTAGCACCGCGCTTGAGCGAGTCGATGGCCACCTCTTCGCCCATGACGCCGGAGACGAACAGGAAGGGCACCTGCGGGCACATCTCCTGAGCGAGGGCAAAGGCGGATGGGCCGTCGAAGGTGGGCAGCGAAAAGTCCGAGAGAATGACTTCCGGACAGCATTGCTCCAGTTCGCGCACGTAGTCGACGCGGGTCTCCACGCGGCGCACCTGATGCGTGATACCGGACTTGTCGAGATGTTCAGTGACCAGTTCGGCATCGAGTAGGCTGTCTTCGAGCAGAAGGATAGTAACAGGTATCGACATCGCCTTTCCCTCAACGATTGAAACGAACACTGCCGGGCGGGGGCTCATTCAGTACGGCCCAGAATCCGCCCAGTTCCTGCACGGCCCTGACGAAATCATCGAAGCTCACGGGTTTCACCACGTAAGCATTTACGCCGAGCTCATAACTTCGTTGTAAGTCGGGCTCCTGACGGGAACTCGTCAACATGACGACGGGAACGCTCTTCAGTTCGGCGTCGCGTTTGATGTATTCGAGCACATCGAGTCCCGTAAGTTTCGGCAACTTGATATCGAGCAGGACGACAGCGGGATTTCCCCGCTCGCGACTGCTATAGGAGCCGCTGCAACTGAGGTAGTCAATCGCTTCGGCGCCATCGCGCAGAACAACCACGTCATTCGCCAAGCGGGCCTTTTCCAGAGCTACCAGCGTAAGCTCCAGGTCATTCGGGTTATCTTCCACGAGAACAATAGGCTTCAGAAGCCCACGGGTCATTTTTCCAACTCTCCACGGTTTGGCAGGGAGAACCAGAAAATAGCGCCGCGGTCGATCTCCCCTTCCGCCCACGTGCGCCCCCCATGTCTGGCGATAATACGCCGTACATTCGCCAGCCCAATCCCTGTACCTTCGTAATCCTCCATTCGATGGAGGCGCTGGAAGATACCAAATAGCTTGTCTCTGTAGGCGTTGTCGAACCCGACACCGTTGTCCTTGATGAAGAAGTGAGTCTCTTTCTCGCGAAGATCGGCGCCAATCTCGATATGAGTGAAATCGCGCGCGCGAGTATATTTCAAGGCATTCTCCACGAGGTTCTGCCATACAAGGCGCAAGAGAATCGGATCTGCGAATACGTTCGGCATGGGTGCAATACGCCATTCGATCTGACGGGAATCAAGATTGATAACCGCATCCCGCCGCACCTCTTCTACTAGCAAGTTCATGTCCACAGCGCGCATGCGCAGGGCGGTACGTCCGATTTGGGAGAAGTGGAGTAAATTATCCACCAGCGTTCCGGCGAACTGCGCGGAGTCGGCAATCTTTTCCAGGTAGCGCTGGTCACGGTCATCAAGGCGTCCGGCATTGGACTCACGCAGTAACTGCGCATAGCCGACAATGTGGCGAAAGGGAGCACGCAAGTCATGGGAGACGGAGTAACTGAACGCTTCCAACTCGCGATTGGACCGTTGTAACTCTTCCGACATCTCCGCCATTTCCTCGGCTTTGCGGAGGACGATGGTGAGGATGGCGGAACGTAAGTCCTGGGCAGCCTCGATCTCGGCCGCCAGCCAGGGGCGGGACCGCCCGCGAACCGTTTCCTTCCAGGCGTCAAAGGACTTACGGGGATGGATACGCATGCCACGGGCATCGGGCTCGGCGGGCTTTCGCGGATCGCCGCCCCACTTGACTGTGGTAATTACTTCCGGGCGGAACCAAAGAACATACGAACGGTGCACTTCGGAAAGCGACGTAGCCAGAACACCGGGCGGACAGTTACGGAATTCGTCCAAGTGTGGGAATTTTTCCTGCAGGCGCTCGGTGTGGAAGATACCCTCTCGTCCATGGACCAGCAGTTGGTCTACGAGAAGGCCGATGACCTCCTCCGAGGGTGTTTCGCCAATCAGAGTGGAAGTGCCCTCGAAGAAGACAGCCGCGCCGGAGGCGGCGACTAATTGCAGCAGTTGGGAGCCATTGTGCCGCAGCCCGTCGATGAAGCGCTCCTCCTTGGCCATATGAGCCAGCAGGCCGGTGGTCAGCGACTTCACGCGGATGCGTTCGGTGAGTTCCTGGCGCTGCTCAAGGGCATCAAGATGGATGGAAAGCGACTGGGCCACGAAATCGCAGGCGGCGCGCACCTGGTAGCTGACACGGCGCGGGGTACGGTGGTGAAGGGTGATCAGGCCCCAAAGCTGGCGCTCACGGCTGAGTATGGAAACAGACATGGACGAGCAGACACCCATGTTGCGCAAGTATTCGCAGTGGACGGGCGAGAGACTGCGGAGGGACGCATAGGTTAGGTCGAGCGGCTGTCCGGCGGTCGCGGTGTGAGCCAAGAGGGCGGCGGGCGCCTCCCCGGCATTAACGACCAGGCGCACTCGATTCAGTCGGTAGAGTTCGCGGGCCTGACGCGGGATATCGGAGGCGGGAAACCAAAGGTCGTTGTAGGATGCCATGTCCGGGTGGCCATCCTCCGCCAGGACATGGCCATTCCAATCGTGGTCGAAGCGGTATATAAGGACGCGGTCGAAGGAAGTAATGCGGCGGATCTCGCGGGCGGACAAGTCCATGGCCTCGGCAGGATCGGAGATGGGCCGGAGGCGCTCCATGAAGGTGGTCATGAGGTCATAGAGCAGATGAAGAGAGACAGGAGGTTCGCTCTCGGCAGGCTCGAGTTCGAGGATGTGATGGCCGTCGTGGAAATGCGCCAGCAAGTGGAAGTGGCGGCCACTGGCGGTATAAAGGGTATCGATGAATGTGGGTTGGGGCTGGCGGATAGAGCCGAGTTGCTCGATGAGCCGCCTGGCGGCGGCTTCCGGGAACAGATCCCGCAACAGCACACCGGTCAGGCGGGTTTGGGCATATCCGATGAGAGCAGCCGCGTTTTGGCTGGCGTAGCGAATCGGTCCAGCCGGATCCATTAGGGCCAGCAGTGCGCCGTGGCTCTGAACGGAGCCCGGGATATGGATGGGCTCCCTTTCACACGCAGTAAGATCCGGAAGCCCGGAAATGTTTCCCTCGCCAGTCATCCCAAGAAGGAGGCGGGCGGGGCAAGCCTCCGTCTCGCGCTCAGGGGTAAGAGCGATGCGAGTAGCGGAATGTTAATCGATGCACACCCCTAAGGCGAGTGCGGTAGTGCAGAAGATTACCGAGCAATGCCCGGTCTAGAAGGGCACATCGTCGTCAGAGGCGACGTCCGGGAACTGCGGCTCCTGCTGGGTGGGGGAGGGTTGAGAGCGCTGGTAGCCACCCCCGCCGCCACCGCCGGCCGAGCGCGGACGGGACACCATGCCAGAGTCATAACCCGAGCCCATGCCCATTTCACCGCCGCCGGAAGACGCGTCGCCACGGCCGCCAAGAAGGATGACATCATCGGCGACGACTTCGGTCATATACCGTTTGTTGCCGTCCTTGTCGTCATAGCTACGCGTTTGCAGGCGGCCTTCGACGTAAACCTGCTTGCCCTTGGTCAGGTAGTTGGCAACGTTCTCCGAGCGCCACAGGATGACGTTGTGCCAGTCGGTTTCATCCTTCCATTCATTGGTCTGCTGGTCCTTGAAGCGGCGCGTGGTGGCGACCGAGAACGTGGTGCGCGCGATGCCGCTGGGAGTGAATTTCGTCTCCGCGTCCCGGCCAAGGTTGCCGAGCAGAATCACCTTATTGACGCTACGAGATGCCATAGTCTTAACCGAGGGTATCACACTGATCTGGCGGGATCAGCGAAGGGGGAGAAGTCATCGAGGATGGCGCGTGCGACGGTGATGGGTTCGGGGTCGCGCATCCCGCCGTGCTCGTTGTACCAGCCCTGGATATCCTTCCAGCTTTCGTAGAGGCCAGTCTGGATCTGGACGAGTTGGTTGTCGTCAATGGCGTCACCAGCGGCGAAGTTGAGTTCGCAGGCGTAGACGCGGCCGGGACGTTCGGGATTGTAGAGCGGCATACCGAAGCGGCGGCAGATAAGGGGACGGTGGGCATAGATCAGGCAGCGGCCGTCCTCGAGCGCGGGGCAAGGGAGGCGGGCGCCTGGAGGCGGCAGGCTGCCCCAGGCTTCCGCTTCCCCGCCCTGCGTGGTGAGAACAGCGCGGCGCGTCACGTAGTCGCGGGCGCGCGCCTCCAGGCGGCGGCGCTGCGCCGGTCCGAGCAGGCGCACGCCGGTGGAGACGGCGGCGGCCTCGATTTCGGTGATTTGGAACAATTGCGAGCAGCAATCGGAGCATCCGGGGCCACAACGGATGCGGGTGCCGTGGAGTTGGCGGTTGCGATCGAACTCCTGCTCGACTTCGCCGCAGATCCAGGCGTAGGCGTCCAGAACGGGGTTAGGCACTGGTCCCACTATGCCACGGAAGTACCAGTGCTTTCCGGTGGCAGGGACCCGTTTTCACCGGGCGCAAGTTGCGTCATAATATCGACACGTCGCCGGTAGGACCGGGTAGCCGAAGCGGGCGCACAGAGGCTTTCAGGCGAACGCTCATCGAACCGCGTTGGGGATTTTCGATCGGCTCCGGGCCGGCGCAAGCAGGAAGGGTTTGGCCGGAAGTGAAGAAATGGCTGTTGGGATTGCTCACTGCGTGCGGAGCCGCCTCGGCACAGCAGTTCATGGCAGGAAGCGGAGGCGGCGGTCAGGTGCGAATGTTCAACACGGATATGGCCGTGTTGGAGATGCAGGAAGTGCGCAAGGACTTGCCCTGCTCGGTGACACCGACGCCGAAGGCCAACCTGGGCTTCGACCTGAAGTTCCATGCCGGTTATGAAGTGACGATTCCGCTGCGCGAGTTGGCCGGCAGCGAGAACCTGCTGACGATCGTTTTCCGGTTGACGCCAGAGAACAAAAAGGAGGATCCGCTGTACTTCACGCAGCGCGTGAAGGTGCCGTCGATTGAGGAAGACGCCAAGGGGGATGCCTTCCTGCAAGGGTCCTTCGACGTGGGTGAGGGCAAGTACCACATCGACTGGCTGATGCGGGACCGGAGCGAGCGGGTGTGTTCCTTTTTTTGGGATACCGAAGCAACGCTGGCGACGAAGGACAAAACGATTACGGTGGGGTTGCCGCCGTCGTCGGCGTCGCCAACCGATGCCGAGCAGTTTGGGGAAGAGGCTCCGGTGGAGCGGGCAACGGCAGAAGAGCCGGTAAAGATCAAAATCCTGATGAACTTTGCGCCGCAGAACGCGAGATCGGCAACCCTGCAGCCCTATGATACGTCGGCATTAGTGTCGATACTTAGGACGATCTCAAAAGATCCAAGAATTCATAGATTTACTCTCGTGGCCTTCAACTTACAGGAACAACGCGTGGTTTACCGCCAGGAGGAAGCCGACCGGATCGACTTTCCGAAGCTTGGCGAGGCATTGACGACGTTGAAACTGGGCACGGTGGATGCGGCAAAGTTGGGCCAGAAACGGGCGGATACGGAGTTTCTATCCGATCTGATTCGTAAGGAGACCGGGACGGAAATTTCGCCGGACGCTTTGATCTTCGCCGGGCCGAAAGCGATGCTGGAGGCAAATGTACCGGAAGAGGCATTGAAGACGATAGAGCCGGATTACCCGCTGTTCTATTTGAACTATAATTTGAATCCGCAGGCATCGCCGTGGC
Source organism: Bryobacterales bacterium (assembly GCA_016789745.1). GTDB lineage: Bacteria > Acidobacteriota > Terriglobia > Bryobacterales > Bryobacteraceae > CADEFT01. The sequence continues at coordinate 7,322 of JAEUQF010000022.1, read as the reverse complement.
GCGACAGCATCGGGCACGCGGTGAAGTTCTTCAAGGGCCAGGAATACACTATCAGCCGGCCGAGGGATTTGTGGTTTGCGGTGTCGGAGATCGTTGCGCGTATCGTAAAATCGAAACAAGGAAAACAGCCGCTTCGGGCTGCTACGGGCAATCAGTAATATGCTTCAGGTCGTGTCTCCTTTACTTACGGTTCTGTTGAGCGGGGGGTATCCTCTGCTTGGCCAGGTGAACCATGCGCAGAGTCTGGCGCCGTTTGTGCCGTCTCCGCAGCAGGTGGTGGAACGGATGCTGGAGGCGGCGCAGGTCAAGCCGGGGGAGACGGTGTATGACCTGGGTTGCGGCGATGGGCGGGTGCTGATCACGGCCGCCGAGAAGTTCAAAGCCAAGGGCGTGGGCATCGAGTTGTCGCCGCGGTTGGTGCAGCAGGCGCGCGGGCAGATCCAACTGCGCGGGTTGCAGAATCAGGTGTCGGTGCTGGAAGGCAATATGCTCGAGAAAGACTTGAGCGGTGCAGACGTGGTGACTTTGTACCTGTTGACGGAATCGAACTCGAAGTTGAAGCCGCTGCTGGAGAAGTATTTGAAGCCAGGGGCACGGGTGGTGTCACATGACTTCGAGATTCGGGGCTGGCGTCCGACGCGGGTGGAAGAGGTGAATGCGCACCGGCGCAATCACCGGATCTACGTTTACGAGATTCGATAGGGCGATAGCTTTCAGCAATCAGCGATCAGCTTTGGCGAGCGTGCCAGGCAGCTAACCCACATCCTATCGCCAGACAGCCCCAGACAAACCAATCACCGTACTGCGTGTAGGGCGTGGTGTCCTTGCGGAAGGAAAACCGCATGCGTCCGGCGGTCTTGCGCAGCGGCGGCAGTTGCTGATCGATGCGGCCGGCGGGATCGATGGCGGCGGTGACACCATCGTTGGTGGGACGCAGGAGCCAGCGGCGGTTTTCGGCGGCACGCATGCGAACCAGCAGCAGGTGCTGTTCGCGGCCGGAGAGGCGTCCGAAGTAGCCGTCGTTGGAGGCGTTGATGAGGACGGTGGCTCCTTTTTGGGCGAACTCGCGGACGTAGTGCGGGAAGACTGACTCGTAACAGATAAACACGCCCGCCTGTTGCCCCTGGGCGACCGGCAAAGTGCGGGAACTGGTGCCCGGGCGGAAGGTGCCGGCTTCGGAGGTGATGCGGCCCACCCATTGGAACAGCTCCGGGGTATGTTCGCCGAAGGGGACCAGGTTGACCTTGTCGTAGCGGCCGCCGGGGTTCCCGTCGGCTCCGACGAGGAACACGGAGTTGAAGACGTCCTGGCCCGGGGCGCGGCCGACGGCACCAAGCAGAACATCGGCGTTGGCCACGCGGGCCAATTGCGCCACCTGATCGCGAAGGAAGGCGTCGGTCTCAAAGTAAAGCGGGGCGGGGACTTCGGGCCAGAGGATGAGTTTGGGGGCGGGCTTGGCCTGAAGGCTGGAATTGAGGCTCTGGATCGCCATGCCGCGGATGGTGTTCTCAAGCATGGTTTCGGTCCACTCGCGAGTCTCTTCGACGTCGGGTTGGGCGAGGACGGCGATCTCGGTGCCTTGTTCGATCTCCGGCAGTTTGGGGAGGATGTAGAGGCCGGCGAGCAGGAGAAGCGGAAGCAGGTCGCGGCGGGGACGACGGAGCAGAAGCAGGGCCACCGCGACGTTCATCATGGCGAGTACGAAACTGAGGCCATAGACGCCGGTGAGGGGCGCCAGACGCATGGGAATGCCCATGTCGATGCCGGCGTTGCCCAGCACCAGCCAGGCGAAGCTGAACGGGCCGTAGACACGTTCGAGGCCGGTCCAAAGGGCGGCAACGCCGAGGACGGCCCAGCGCGAAGGCATGACGTACCCGGCGAGCCAGGCGAAGACAGCCCAGGGCAGCGCGCGCGCCAGGGCGTAGAGGAAGTAGGCGAGCCAGACCAAGCCGACATTCATGCCGCCGTACTGCTCCAGCACGTTGCGGATCCAGTAGCAGGCGCCGGCCCAATAGACGATACCGCCAGCCCAACCGAGCAGAGCACGGCGTTTGGGATTGGCTTCGCCGGCAACGGCAAGCAGAAGGGGCGCCAGACAGACCGGAGCCAGCCAGGTGATGCTGAATTTCGGGAAGACGAGGACCAGCAGCACCGCGCTGAGCACGGCGAGGGCGGGGCCGCGTAGAGCCACGAGATTCAAGCCTTGTTCGCCTCTTGGCTGACCAGATCGGCCATGTAAGAACTGCGCACGTAGGGCCCGGCAAAGATGGCCTTGAAGCCAAGTTGGAGGCCGAAATCGCGGTAGGAGTCGAATTCCTCCGGCGGGACGTAGCGGGCGACGGGCAGGTTGCGGCGGGTGGGCTGCAGATACTGTCCGAGGGTGGCGACATCGACGCCGTGGCGGTGAAGGTCAGCGAGAAGGGCGTGGACCTCTTCGGCGGTTTCCCCGAGGCCGACCATGAAGCCGGACTTGGTGAGCACTTCGGGGAAGTTGAGGTGTGCGAAGGCGAGTACGTCGAGCGACTGCTGGTAGGCGGCCTGTGGCCGGACGCGTTTGTAGAGGCGGGGCACGGTCTCCATGTTGTGGTTGAAGACGTGAGGGCCGGCCTGGATGACGCGGGCGACGGATTCGAGATTGCCTTCGAAATCGGGCGTCAGCACCTCGACGCGAGCTTCCGGCAAGGCTTTACGTACTTCGCGGACGGTTTCGGCGAAGTGATGCGAGCCGCCATCGGGCAAGTCATCGCGGTTGACACTGGTGATGACAACGTAACGCAGGCGCATCTGCTGGGCCATGCGGGCGACGTGCGCGGGCTCGTTGGGATCAAGCGTGAACTCACGCTTCTCGGGGCTGCCTTTGGGCACCGAGCAGAAGCCGCAGCCGCGGGTGCAGAGATTGCCGAGGATCATGAAGGTGGCCGCACCCCGGTGGAAGCACTCGTGGATGTTCGGGCAGCGCGCCGACTCACATACGGTATGCAACTGCAGGCCGCGCAGTTCGCGTTTGAGGTTCGTAACGGACTCGAAGTGGGTCTCCGACCTGCGGAGCCACGCGGGCAGGCGTGGACCGGGAGCCGGTTGAATCCGGACGAGCGGCTCGCTCACTAGTATTTACGTACGATCGGCTTCTGGAAGCCGACCGCCTCCAAGTCCGTACGGGCCTTGGACACCGCCGAGGAATCCGCTAGCGGGCCGACCAGCACGCGGAAAACGTTCTCATTGGGGCCGGGGACCACAGATGCGGCAAAGCCTTTGCGCTTGAGGACGCTGGCGATCATCTCGCAATCGGGGCGGGTGGAGGCGACCACCTGGAGGAAGGTCTGGCCAGGCGACGGTTCGCCGCTGGACCCCAGCGAAGCCTGTTTCTTCGGCGGCTCCGGTGTGGGTTCCGGCTTGGTCTCCGCCTTGGCGGGTTTCGGCTCCGCTTTCTTGGGTGGCTCTTTAACGGCCACCGGCTCCGACTCCTTGGTTTTCACCGGTTCCGGCTTGGTCTCGACCGGTTTGGGCGACTCCACCACCACGGGCGGTCTCTCGGTTTCTTCCTTGCGCGGATCAATGAGCGTGCCGCTAGTGGGCTCCTTGCGGGGCGCCGAGGGATCTACCACCAAAGGCTCGCGCTTGCCGGCCAACACATCGGAAGAACCGGCGTTCTTACCCACGATGTAGCCCATGGTGAAGAACACGCCTAACAGCGCGACAACGATGAAAAAGACGCTGAGCAACTGGCGGTTGCCCAGGATAAGCTCGAACTCGCCGTCTTCGCCACGTACCATTGCGTTCTCTTCTCTTGCAGCCTTTCCCGGCAAAGTGGTCTTGGTCACACCCGTCTCCTGCCTCTCTATCGGCCGAAGAGGGTAAGAGAACTAGAGCCAATCGCCTTAATATCGCATTTTATTCGCCAATGCCAGCACGGCCAAGCGGAGCAGGTAAACCGCCAGCCAGGCGCACGGAACCGAGAACAAGCCAGCCACCCACCATGAAATGCGTGGCGGACCGACCAGAAATCGTCCGGCAACGGCCAGCAACAAAGCCGGCAGGAGGGCTGGAATGGGCCAGCGAACGGCTAGCAGTACTACCACCCACGCTCCTAACCAAGCTACCACGCCGGAGGGATCAAAACCGAGGGAATAAAGATGGGCGAAGCCGAGGAGGAGGACGGTGCCGCCGACAGCGCCGGCGAAGACGGTGCCGGGGCGCAGGAACTCGACAAAGGAGAGCATCATGCCGAGCATGAGGGCGGCGTAGGCGGCGTCGGGATGGGAGAGGGCGCGGATCATTCGTACCGGAGGGCTTCGACCGGATCGAGGCGCGCCGCCTTCACGGCAGGCCAGACGCCAAAAAAGACCCCCACGCCGACACTCATCAGGAACCCCGCAACAACGGCCCAAACCGGTACTTCCGAGGGCAGCGCCGGAATGAGGGCGCCGATGATGAGCGTGATCAGGACGGCAAAGACGATACCGAGCAAGCCGCCGGCGCCAGTGAGGGTGACGGCTTCGGTGAGGAACTGGAAGATGATGTCGCCGCGACGGGCCCCGATGGCTTTGCGCACGCCGATCTCGCGCGTGCGCTCGGTGACGCTGACGAGCATGATGTTCATGACGCCAATACCGCCGACCAGCAAGCCCAGGCCCGACAGCGAGATGGAGACGATGAGGATGACCGAGGTCAGCTTATCGACGTTTTTGATGATCTGGTCGGCCGTGGACAGGGCGAAGTCGTCGGGCTGTCCTGGGGGCACCTGGCGGAGGCGGCGGAGGATAGACTGCACCTCGTCGTAAGCCTGGTCGCGCAGGCCGGGGCGGGCCTTGGCGGTGAGCAGGTAGTTGTCGAGCTGGGGGTAGCGTAGGCGCACGGTCTCCACCGGTACGACCATGGTATAGTCCAGCTCGTTTTCGCCGAAGAAGCCACCTTTGGCGGGCTCGAAGATGCCGATCACGGTGTATTCGGCCCCAGCAACGGTGACGGTTTTTCCGAGGACTTTGCCGTCGGGATAGAGGACTTCCGCGAGGCTGGGGCCCATGATGGTGACCTTGGCGCCGCGCCGGCCCTCTTCGGCAGTGTAGACGCGGCCCTCCTTGAGGTTGCGCGGGGAGATTTCGAACATGTTGGCGCTTTGGCCGGAGACCTGGACGCGGTCGGTTTCAAAGCCCGGCACGCGGGCGGTAACGGGCGTGCGGCCGAGAACCGGCGGGGCGAAGAGTTGGAGGCCGACCTGCTCGACCGAAGGCGCCAGTCGCTCGATGATGGTGGCGTAGCTGGGATTAATGGGACGGCGGCGCAGTTCCTTCTGCTTGGGCTGGCTGGGGTCACCGGTAAAACGGGCGATGAAGATGTTGTTGGGGCCGAACTCCTCGAAGAACGTGACAACGCCCTTGCGCAGCCCGGTAAGCAGGCTGGAGACGGTGACCACGGTAGTGATGCCGATGACGATGCCGAGGATGGTGAGCGCGGAACGGAAGCCGTTGGAGCGCAGCGCCTGCATGGCCAGCTGGATATTTTCTTTCGGTTCAATACGCATGGGCTTATTCGGCGCGAAGGGCGACGACGGGATCCAATCTGGCGGCGCGGGCCGCCGGGTACCACCCGGAGAGGATGCCGACGAGGCTGGAGACGACCAACGCCAGCACGGCATAGGGCAAGGTGATTTCGAGCGGGGCTTCGGAGAAGCGATTGGCCACCGAGACGATGGCCCAGCCGAGCAGAAGGCCGAGCGCGCCGCCCAACGCCGACATGAGCGTCGCTTCAATCAGGAATTGCAGCAGGATATCGGAATAGCGGGCGCCCAACGACTTGCGCACGCCGATCTCGCGCGTGCGCTCGGTCACGCTGACAAGCATGATGTTCATGATCACGATGCCGCCCACCACCAGGGAGATGGCGGTAACGGGGATGACGACGGCCGATACCAGTGCGAGGATGTTTTCCACGAAGGAGCGCACCGATTCCGGCGTGATGGTATCGAACTTGTCGGTCTCGCCAGGGCCGGTATGGAAGCGGGTGCGGAGGGCGACGCGGGTAAGGTCGAGCGCCTCGTCGATGCTGAGGCCGGCCCCGTCGCGGGCACGGCCGAACACCGCGAAGCCATTGGAACGCTGGGAGAACATCTTCAGGAAGACGGTGGCGGGGAGGTAGACGGGGTTGTCCTGGCCGCTGCGGGCGCCGCTGGAGCCGAGTTTTTCCTGCACGCCGACGATGGTGAAGTCGAGGCCGCGGAGTTTGATGGTCTGGCCGACGGGCGAGCGGTCCGGAAATAGGGTACTGCGGAGTTCGTCGCCAACGACGCAAACCAGTTGGCGGTTGCGTTCTTCCTGCTCGGTGAAAAAGCGGCCGTCGGTGAGGGTGACCTCGCGGATTTCGGGGAGCGTGGAGGAAACGCCGAGGATGCTGGCCGATTCGAAAGTGACGTCGCCGTGTTTGACGTCCTCGATGCGTTGCGTATAGGGGCTGTATAGAATACGGTCGCCGGTCACGGCGCGCAAATAGTCGAGTTCGGCTTCGCGGATGGGCTTATTGCGGCGTAGTTTGGCGATACGGTCCTTGCGGCCGCTGCGGCCGGGCGAAGCGATCTGGGCGATGAGGTAGCTCTCGCTGCCGAAGACTTTGGACGTGGTGGATTCGGCGTAGTTGCCGAGACCTTCGATGGCCGCGCCGACGATCGCGACGCTGGAAACGCCGATGATGACGCCCAGCAGCGTAAGGAATGTGCGCAGTTTGTGCGCCCGCAGGGAATCGACCGCAAGCCCGAAGGCGGTAATGAAGGTATAGAGTGTGTGCCGGCTTTCCGCGGTCATGTTATCTGGGCAGAGCTACTACTTTGATTGTAGATGCCCGGGGCAAGCGGTCCGCGCCTGAAAAAATTAGCTTCCGGCTGAAACCGGTTCCGGCTGGCGTCGGCGTCGCGCCCACCCTTCCTTGACCACCTGCCGGCCGCGGCCGAGCGCGAGCGCATCGGAAGGTACGGCGTCGGTGATGACGGAACCAGCGCCGACATAGCTACCCTCACCGATTTCGACGGGGGCCACCAGCGTGGAGTTGCTGCCAACGAACGAACCGGCGCCAATACGGGTCTGGTGTTTCTTCTTGCCGTCGTAGTTGCAGGTGATGGTGCCGGCACCGACATTGACGTTGGCACCGATGGTGGAATCGCCCAGATACGCCAGATGTTGCGCCTTGCTGCCTTTGCCGAGGCGGGTTTTCTTCAGTTCCACGAAGTTGCCGATATGCGCACCGGCTTCAACATGATTCTCCAGACGCAGGCGGGCATAGGGGCCGACGCGGGAGCCGGTTTCCACCAGCGACGTGCCCACCATGGAGAACGG
>JAEUQF010000188.1 GCA_016789745.1 Bryobacterales bacterium | reverse complement strand
CGTGCGCCTCTACGGCGAGATCCCCTACTCCGCCGTCCCGGAATACATGGCCCAGTTCCGCATCGGCCTCATTCCCTTCCACGTCAACGAATTGACGCTCGCCACCAACCCCATCAAACTGTTCGAATACTTCAGCTGCGGCCTGCCCGTGGTCAGCTCCGCTTTGCCCGAAGTCGCCGCCTACCGCGACCACGTCTACCTGTCCCATACTCCTGCCGAATTCGCCGCCCAGGTCACCGCCGCCCTCACCGAGGACTCCACCGAGCGCCGCCGCTGGCGCCACGACATCGCGCTCGGCGCCAGTTGGGAAAACCGCGCCACCGACCTGCTCGCCCAGGCTTCTGCGGCAGAATAGTAGGGAATGATCTTTCTGCTTGGCGGCCGCGGCCTGGTGGGCTCGGCCTTTGCGCGCGTGTGTGAGGCCAACGGCACCGCCTACACCATCCTCGACCGGGAAAATTACGCCTCGCTGGTGGGCCAGTCCTGCGAGTTGTTCGTCAACGCCAACGGCAACAGCCGCAAGCCCCTGGCGGTCCGCGAGCCGCTGACGGACTTCGACGCCAACGTCCGCGTCACCCGCCAGACGCTGGTGGACTTCCGCTTTGACCGCTACATTCACCTGTCCTCCTGCGATGTCTACCCGGATTGCTCGACGCCCGCGGTCACCGCCGAAGACCAGGTGCTTGATCCGGCCGCGCAAAGCCCCTACGGTTTCCACAAGGGCCTGGGAGAGGCCTGCGTCCGTCACGCCGCCCGCGACTGGCTGATCTTCCGCCTCGGCGGCTTCGTCGGCCCCGGGCTTAAAAAGAACGCTGTCTTCGATATCCTCAACGGCGGTCCGCTGTGGCTCGATCGGGCCAGCGCGCTGCAGTTTCTCCATACCGAAGACGCCGCCCGCATCATGCTGGACCTGGCGCGGCGCGCCCCCGGGCGCGAGATCTACAACCTCTGCGGCGCCGGCGTGGTGTCACTGGAGCAGGTCATGGCCGACGCGGGCAGGGAAGTGCCCGTGAACCCCGGCAGCCCGCGCGTCCAATACGAAGTCAGCATCGACAAAATCAGCCGCCTGGTGACCGTGCCGCCCACCCGCCAGACCGTAGCCGCCTTCGTGGCAGGGTACACTAAGTAATTCAAGCCCTTCATGAGCTATCCGCTCCCGCCGCATCTGGAACGTTCCGTCCGCATCTCCTGGCACATTACCTCGTGGTGTAACTACAGCTGCGATTACTGCCCCGTTCTGGTCTTTCACAAACGCTCGAAAAACGGCGACAAGCGCAATCACGCCTTCGACCACTACAGCGCCGAACAGTGGCTGGAGGCCTTCGAAACCAAGTTCGACGAGCAGGACATTCTGCTGCGCATCACCGGCGGCGAACCCTTTCTAGACCGCGAAAATTTCCGCAAGATCCTGCTGGGCGTGCTGGCCATGCCCCAATGGAGCATCCAGATCGACACCAACGGCAGCTGGGATCCGGAATACTTCCGCGAGGTGCCCAAGGACAAACTGGGGCTGAACATTGCTTTCCATCCGCACATGGTCAGCTTCGATGCCTTCTACAAACGCATCAACCAGATTCGTGACCACGGCTTCCACATCGGTATGCTGAACTTCGTGCTCGCGCCAGAGAACCTGGAGGAGTTCGGCAAGCGTCTGGAACGGGTGGAGCGCGACGGCTTCTTCGTGAACCTGTCGCCCATGAACCCCACTGGCACCTACCTGTCCCGCTCGCAGCGTTCCGAAGAAGAGATAGCGCTGATTGAGAAGTACAACATGCCGGTGGACGTGAAGTACAAGGTGGTGCGCCCGAAGATCAAGGACAAGCTCTGCTACCACCCGGCCATCAGCTATTACATGCTGTTTGATGGCCGCATCCAGGTACACTGCCTGGACGACACCTACCAGAACCTGTTCACCGACGGCCCGCCGCCGCGCCCGCGCGAAGCCATCGGCTGCCGCTATAACGAATGCATCGCCTGTACGGAGATGTATCGCGCCATCGCCGAGGAACCGCTGTATGAACGTCCGCTGAGCCTCTACCATCGCGGCGAATACATTGAGGAAGTGAAGGCCTTCCGCGAGCAGCAGCGCCGCCGCGAGCGGCTGTCGAAACTGCCGATCATCGGCTCATTCCTAAAGGCGCCACCCTCCATGCGCGAGCAGTTAGCCGCGCCTGTCCGCAAGCCAGACCTGCTGCCCGTGGAAGCGCTGAAGCCGGCTCTGCCGTCTGCGCCGATCTTTGGTGCGCTCGACAGTACCGCGCCTGTGCAGGCCTACGCCCGCGATCGCATTTACCTGGCCGGCTGGGCCGCCAGTTCGCGCTTCGGCGCGCCGCTCGAACAGGTGCGGCTCACTCTGAATGGCGACGAATTAGGGCGCATCGAGAACTTCTATCCGCGGCCGGATGTCTCGGTCTCCTACCAGCGCCAGGAACTGGAGCAGTCCGGCTGGCGCACGATGGTCTGGGTCCCCGCGCTCAGCCTGGGCCAGTACAGCATCGAAGTGGAAGGTGTGGCACCGGACGGCACGCGCGGCTCACTGGGCGTCATTCCGCTCGAGATCGTCGGCTAGACCAAGCCCCGCTCGCAGACTTCGTCCTCCATCGTCCCTAAATGCAAAAAGGGGGTCCGGTCTTTCGACCGAACCCCCTTTCCGTTTTTGGCTCCTATTCGAAGCCGCGTTTCAGTTTACGGGAAGAACGCACGCACCAGGAACGTCATCAGTTCCCCGCGCGTCAGCGTCCCATCCGGATCATACGTGCCCTGCGTGGCACCCACGGCCGGCAATGTGCGGCCATTGGTGATGC
>JAEUQF010000181.1 GCA_016789745.1 Bryobacterales bacterium | reverse complement strand
TGTCGCCAATTCCCACATTCTCAACGGCGAAACCACCCCCGCCCTCCATCACGCCGCCCAGGTCCTCCGCACCGTCCCCGATTACGACGCCATCCTCTTCTCTTCCCTCGATCCGTTCCTCCCCAACCCCGAACCCCTCCTCGCCGCCATCGGCGACGACCGCCGCGCTACCCGCGCCTACGCCGAGTTTTTTCTACGAACAAACCTACTTTCCAAAGCGGAAAAAGTCTGGAACCATCTGTTTACAAAGGACTTCCACGACGGAGCGCTCACCCGAACCTATTTGGAAGCCCTCCTCGCCGCCCACCGCTACGCCCAGGCTACCCAAACCTGGGCCGCCTACCTGGGCCCCAAACGCGCCGGCGATTACCCCTCTCTTAACTTGATTTTTAACGGTGGCTTTGAGGCCGACAACCCCGAAAGCGCCCCCCTGAACTGGCGAGTCGAACCTAATGACGACTTCGACACCACCCGCGACCCCACCACCGCCCGCTCCGGCCGCCACTCCCTCCGCATCACCTTCAAAGGCTCCGGCAACGTGTCATACAATCACGTCAGACAGGTAGTACCATTACCAGCCGGGCAGTACCGGCTCACCGCCTGGGCCAAAACCAAGAACATCACCACCAACGAAGGCCCCCGCCTCGCCGTCGATGGCCTAAACTCAGACTCACTCACCGGAACCTCGGACTGGACTCCCCTCGAGCTCCGCTTCCAGCTCCCGGAACCTAAGGCAATCGTTGTACACATCGTCCGCACCCCCAGCCAGAAGTTCGACAACAAGATCGAAGGCACGGTTTGGTTGGACGATTTTGTAATACACAAAAATAGGGAATCCCCCTAAGTTTTCATTGCCTTACCTACATGCGGGTAAATACAATAAGGAAACAGAAAAGTACACGGAGGATCGAGTGAATCGTTCCAGTCTCTCTTTTGGTCTGCTAACGTTTGTGACAACAATTGTCTTCGCGGCCTCTCCCGTCGCGAAAGTCACTGGCACCGAGGGTCTGCTCCTGCGCGGCCACGCTGTCCCCACCGGCGGCGTCAATAGCTGGCCCGTCGCGGCCGGCGACGAGATCGCTACCAGCGCCCTCGCCACCACCATCCAATTTAACGATGGCAGCCGCGTCACCCTGGCCTCCAACTCAAAAGCCAAGGTCGAGTCCAACGGCGACAAGCTCGCCTTCCGCCTGCTCGCCGGCGCCATGCGCCTGGCCCCCAGCGCGACCTCGGGCATCAGCTTCTACTCGGCCAACAGTCCGGTAAAAGCCGTTCCGAATCAGGAAGTTACGGTCACCGCCCCGGCCTCAACCCCGGTCGTCGACAAGCCGGTCTTCAACAACATCATGAAGCCCGCCGCACCCAAGCCTGTCAGCCGCAAGTAAAGTCTACTCTCTCAATCAGTCTCGGAGGATCAACAACCGCCATGCGGAAAGCTCTCTTTCTACTCACTCTCACGGCAGCGCTGTCAACCGCCGCATCGGCGGCCACCATCTTCAGCCGGCCCCTGCCCATCGCCAACCTGAACAACGCCGCCGGAGCCAGTCGCTCCAACGTCGCTTGGGTTTCCGGCCAAGTCTTCGGCCCCGACTACTACATCGCCGGCGACGACTTCTCCGTCGCTTCCGCCACCACCTTGCAGACCCTCACCGTCTGGACCGTCGCCAACAACACCCTCGCCACTGGCATCTCGGCCCCGTCCCAAGAGTACTCCCAGATCCGCCTCTACGGTGGCTTGGCCTCCGGCCCCCTTAGCCTGCTATCGACCAACTATAGCGCCACCCTCACCTCTTACCAGGACGGCTCCATCTACCAAGGATCGAGCGGTACCTTCTACCCGATCTACGCCCTCACGTTCACCAATCTCAACTGGGCGCTGGCGGCCAACACCCCCTATGGCTTCGCCCTCGATGCCGACGCCACTAACGTCAACTACAGCTTCACCCTGCACTCCAGCAACGCCGGACTCAGCGGCAACGTGCAGGACGGGGCCGACAACAACTGGCGCTACTACATCCAGAACGGCGCCCAGTTCGACTTCGACTCCTTATGCGACACCGGTAACCAGAACACCTGCGGCGGCTTCGACAAGAGCACGGACATCAACGTCCTGCTGAGCGACACCGCCATCCCGGAACCATCCACCATCCTCTTGACCGGCATCGGCGCCCTGGCGCTGCTCGGCTTCCGCCGTCGCTCTGCCTAACCTCCGAAGAGTGACTTAGCGAACAAGGGGCCGTGCCTTTCGGGGCGCGGCCCTTTTCTGTTTCCTGCGACCCCCTTCCCCCATGCCACTGCTCACCTGGGCCCTCGGCGCACTCCTGTTCTACGCCGTCTTCGCCGCCGGCGCCGTCGACGTGACCACCTGGACCTGGTGCGTGCTCGGCCTCGGTATCCTCGGCACCCTTGCGCTCGCCCGGCGCCCCACTCCCGCCTTCCGCCCCCTCGACCGCCTCTCCGCCTCCCTCCTCGCCATCGTCTTCGCCCTCGCCGTCCTCCAGGTCGTACCCGTCCCCATGGCCTGGATCCAACGCCTCTCCCCCCTCCGCCACACCGACCTCAACGCCCTCGCCACGCTCGGCCTCGACATCCCCCGTCGGGCCGCCCTCAGCTTCGTCCCCGACGCCACCCGCACCTACCTGCTCACCCTCGGCGCCGGCATCGTCTCCTTCCTCGCGGTCCGCTCGCTCGCCAGCGACCGCAGCCCCATCTGGCGCCTCACCTGGCCGCTGTTCGTCATCACCGCCTTCCAGGCCGCGCTCGGCATCTTCCAGGCCTACACCGAAGGTACCGACGGCATCGCCACCGGCACCTACGCCAACCGCGACCACTACGCCTTCCTGCTCGAAATGGTCCTGCCGTTTGCCCTTCTCTACCCGCCCGTCATCCTCGCCCAGGATCGCCGCCGCTTCGAATCCCCTGCCCTGCCCGCCCTCCAGGCCTGCGTCCCGCTCGGCGTCGCGGTGCTGCTGCTGGTTGCCATCATCCACACCCTGTCGCGGATGGGCTTTCTGGCCGCGCTCGCCGCGCTGTTCGTCTGCGGCTCGATGGCCTTCACACTGCGGGAATGGCGCGTCGACTACGAGGTCAGCCAGATGCCGCTGTGGCGCCAGGCCATGCCCGCGTTCACCGTCGCCCTCATCGTTTTCGCCGGCTTCATCTTCCTGCCGACCGATCCGCTCATTGCCCGCTTCAGTGACTTGGCTCGCACCGAGGATATCTCCGCGGATACACGCGCCCAGATCTGGCGCGACACGATGGGCCTGGTGAAAGCTTCTCCCTGGGTAGGCTGCGGTTGGGGGGGGTACGAGTCCGCTTTTTTACGCTTTAAGAGAGTAGCACCCATGAGCACGGTTGATTACGCCCACAACGACTACCTGCAGGTTCTGGTGGAGGCCGGCATCCCGGCTTTCGCGGCCGGACTGCTGCTGATCCTGCGGCTGGTGTGGCGGACGCTGCGCAGCGCCGTCTACGCCACCAATCCCGAGCAGCGGTACCTGGCGATTGCCTGCAGCGGCTCGTTCACGGCAGTGCTGCTGCACAGCTTTGTCGACTTCAACCTCTACGTCCCAGCCAACTTCGTGGCGTTCTGCTGGATTGCCGGCATGGCGGGAGTCTGGCTGCGGCAACCACGGGCGGTAACGGAGGGGGTGCAGCGGTGAACGGGTCCAACGGATTCGACTGGTATGCCTTAAAAGTGCGGACCCGCAGCGAAGAGGACATTGGGAAGGCCCTGAAGCAGAAGGATTACGAGGTCTTCGTGCCGCTCTACCTGGAAGCCCGGCAGTACAGCGATCGGGTCAAGAAGGTGTGGGTGGCGCTATTTCCGGGCTACCTGTTTGCGCGGCTGGATCCGGCGCTGTGTATTACAGCGTTGAAGACGCCGGGTGTGGAGTACGTGGTGGGCGGGCACGAGGAGCCGACACCGGTGGATGGGGTCGAGATCGCCACGCTCCGGCAGATTGTCGACAGCGGCGCCCAGACACGGCCGTGGGCCTATTTGAAGACCGGTAGCAAGGTGCGAGTGGAGTTCGGGTCCTTTGCGGGCGTGGAAGGGATCTACATCGCTGAGAAGGGGCAGGACCGGCTGGTGGTGTCGATCACGATCCTGCAGCGGTCCGTGGCGGTGGAGATCGACCGGACCTGGATCAAGCCGCTCTAGGCATGGATGATGTGGCTGCCGGGGCTGTTGATGCCTACGGGGATCTCTTCGAGCTCGGGCACCGCGGCTCGTACGGCTTCGCGGCGGTCCGGGTCGACGACGAACAGCATGCAGCCGCCGCCGCCGGCTCCCAGGAGTTTGGCTCCGGAGGCACCCGCGGCTTTTCCCCGTTCGTAGATGCTCTCGATTTCCGGGTTGGTGATGCCCGAGGCAAGCTCGCGCTTGCGCTGCCAGGCTTCATCGAGTAACTCGCCGAACTTCGCCAGATCGGCGCCGGAAGTGAGCAGCGAGTAACCGTCGTCCACCATTTCGCGCATGCGAAGCAGGTGGGCTTTCTGGTCGCCAAGCCTGGGGATGATGGCTTTAGCGACATCGGCGGCACGCCGTTTGATGCCGGTGTGCAGCAGCAGCAGGTGGTCTTCAATCTCCCGCAGCCGATCGTGAGAAAGCGGCACGGAGTGTACGACGATGTCTTCGCGGGTACGGAACTCGATCAACTTAAAGCCGCCGACGGCGGCGAAGACCTGGTCCTGGCAGCCGACGGCCTCGCTGAGGGTGTCCTGTTCGAGGTGGATGGCTTCGATGGCGAGGTCGATGGGGCGCCGGGCACGGCCCTGGAAGGCGTAGAGGGCGTTCAGCAGGCCGACGGTGAAGCTGGAACTGGAGCCGAGGCCGGAGAAGGACGGCAGTTCGCCGGTGTAGTTCAGCTCGACGTCGCTTTCGATGCCGCAGTGGCGGAGGCATTCGCGGAAGGGGGCATGTTCGATGTCCTCGAGGGAACTCACGCATTCCACTTTGCGGTAGGCGATGCGGATGGAATAGTCAAACAGGCGGGAATAGAAGCGCGATACCGACAGATAGGCCGAATGATCAATCGCCGTGCCGAGGACCGCGCCGCCGCCGTGCTTTTCAAAGTAAGCAGGGTAGTCGGTGCCGCCGCCGAAGAAGCTGATGCGGAAGGGGGTCTGGGTGATGATCATGCGAAGTGAGTTTGGATGAAGGCTTCGGCCTGGGCGAGGCTGTCGGGGGTGCCGATGTCGAGGAACGGAGCGCGGACGGAGGTGACGCGGAGGTCGGCGCCGGCTTTCAGCAGGGCTGGGAAGACATCGGTCTCCATGCTGAGCGGCTGACGGTCGGGGAACTCTTCGAAGACGCGCTGGCGGAAGACGTAGATGCCGGCGTTGATGACACCGGCGCCGGGGCGCTTCTCGGCAAAGCCGATGAGTCTGCTGTCAGGGCCCGCCGCGAGTGTGCCGTAGCGGGAAGCATCGGGCACTTCGACGCCGACGATGACACCATCGGCGCCGCGGCGCATCCATTCCATGGCAGGTTTGAGGTCGGCGAGGACGAGCGAGTCGCCGTTGCCGACGAAGAAGGGATCGCTGAGGCCTTGGCCGGCGGCGAACAGGACGGCGCCGCCGGTGCCGAGGGGGATGGTCTCGGTGACGGTGCGGATCTGCATGTCGGCAGGCGCGTGCATGGCGTAGTAGCGTTCGGCAACATCGGCGAGATGGCCGAGCGAGAGCACGGCGCGGCTGACGCCCTGCTGCTGCCAGTAGCGGAGGTTCCAATCGAGGAACGGGCGGCCGTTGACGGGGATGAGGGGCTTGGGGAGGTCCGGGTGCAGGCTTTTGATGCGCGTGCCGAAGCCTCCGGCGAGCAGGATCACGGTAGGTGCAGTCATCAGAACAGGAACGCTCGTCCGAGGAAGATGGCCATCTGTTCGCGGGTGACCGGATCGGCGGGGCAGTAAGTAGATGCGGTACAGCCGCTGGTGATGCCGAGTTCGCGGAGTTTCTGAACGAAGGGGAACAGGGTATTGGCCGGAGTTACATCGGTGAAGTAGGCGATGGCGGGTACGGGGAAGGTGTCGCCGTAGAGGGAGGTCAACTTCCCACGCACTAAGAAGATGGCCATGTCGGCGCGGGTAAGAGTGGATTCGGGGCAGAACTGGTTGGTGGCGCAGGTGTTGGCGATGCCGAGATCGCGGAACTTCTGGATGTATTTGAAGAAGGGGTGGGTATTGGGGACGTCGGTGAAGAAGGGGGTGGTGGGGAAGGTGAAGTTTTCGCCGAGCAAGGCGCGGACAATGAAGACAGCGATCTGGCCGCGAGTAACCGAGTCTCCGGGGCAGTAAGTGGAAGGGGTACAGCCGGTAGTAACACCCCACAGCTTGAGGACGGTGATGGCGTCGGAGAAGGGGTTACTAGTGGGTACGTCGGTGAAGGCGGCGTTGGAGGTGAGGGGGAAGAAGGAGGCGTGGGTGGCCCAGCGTCCGGTGGTAGAGCCGCGGGTGAGCGCGTACTGGCCGTAGGTCCAGAGTCCGCCGCTCGATGGATCGATGGCGGCACCGAAGGAATCACCCCACTTGGGGCTGGCATCGAAGCGGTCTTCGCCGGCTTTGACGCCGTGGATGGAGAGATAGGTGAGGGCGCCGGCGGCGTCGACCGTGGAGCCGCTGACGATGCTGCCGGGGAAGCCGTTGGTGGTGCCATGCGTGGCGGGGATCTCGAAGGCGGGGAAGAAGAAGCTGCCGCCGATGGCGCGACCCTGGGCGGTGACGCGGTTATTAGTGAGATCGATACGGTCGGTGGTGTAAGTGGTGGGCTCGTCGGAGTAACCGGAGTTACGCGCGATGTAGAGGATGTTATCGCGACGGATGGCGCGGAGGACGCGGTTATCGCCGGCGCTCATGGCGAGCGAGGAATCCTTTTGGAGGAAGGTGGCGGGAGGGGTGTAGGTCCAGATGTTGGTGAGGTGGGAGCGGGTGGCGGTGGGGGAAGTGCTGGTGGGGTTGGCGATGCGCCACAGGGTGAGGTAGGAGGCGGTGGGGCCGTTGGCGGCGTTGATGAGGATGCCGGAAGCCGCGTTATCGGAGGGGCGTCCGCGCACGACGGCGGGCTGGATGTTCAGGGCGCGGGAATTGTCTTCGTTGCGGAGATCCCAGAGGTCCAAGTGGGTGAGGGTGGTGGTGTTGGGGTTGTAGAGTTCGGACTTCTTAAGGATGCGGATTTTGGCGTACTGGACGGTGCTGTCGGCGGGGTTGATCATATTCGCCGTGAGATAGACGGCGGTGCTGTCGTAGCCGAGTTGGGGCGAGTCGAGTTCAAGGGCGGATTGGGTGGTGTTGTTGCGGGAACCTTCGAGGGCGTAGTGCTTGAAGCCCTGGGCGAGCGTGGCACCGTTGGAGACCGAAAGCAGGAACCAGGTTTTGCGAGTGCCGGTTTCTTCGCTATAGGCGAGGACGAGAAAGCGGCCGTGTTGGGCATCGTAACGGAGGGTGGGGTATGTGATGGTGCAACCGGCGGTGCCGCCGTTGGGACAGATGGTGGTGATGAGCGAGGCGAACCATTCGTTGAGGGTGACCTGAGTGAGGGGTGTGCCGGTGCGGCTATAGCGGGCGATGGAAGAGCTGACGGCGAGGAGGATGTCTTCCGGGCCGGCCGCGATTTCCGGATGTGGTGGATTGCGGCCGCCCGTGAGGCCGATGCCGTCGAAGGCAATTGTCGGCGAGATGGCGACAGGGGTTTGGCGTTCGGTGATGGCGGTGGCGGCTCGGCCGGGCGCGGAGCGTTCGACGGTTTCAAAGAAGCTGGGAGCGGTGAAGCGCGCGGGCTGCGCCTGGAGGACAAGCGAAAAGCCAAGAGATAACAGAGAGAACCGCATGAAACGAATCCTTATGGTATCAAGGCGCAGGGGTGCACGGATGTTGCGGGGTGGCATATTGTGGATAGAACATGATCAGCCTTGTGTTGGTGTTGGCGGCGTGGCCGATGGCGGCGCAGACGTTGCAGGGCGTGGTGGATCTGCATGCGCATGCGGCTCCGGACAGTACGCCGCGGTCGATTGACTATCTGAACCTGGTGCGGCTGGCGAAGAAGCATGGCTATCGCGGGCTGGTGTTGAAGAACCACTATGAGCCGACGGCGTCGTGGGCGGCGACTGCACGGCAGGAGGTGCCGGGGATCGAGGTGTTCGGGGGCATTGCGTTGAATCGTACGGTGGGCGGGGTGAACGCGGCGGCGGTGGAGCGGATGACGCGGGTGGATGGCGGTTGGGGGAAGGTGGTGTGGATGCCCACTTACGACAGCGAACATCATGTCAAAGGCGGTGGGGAGAAGCGGCCATATGTTTCGGTATCGAAGAACGGGAATCTGCTGCCGGAGGTGTTGGAGGTATTGGATCTGATCGCGAAGCATAAGTTAGTGCTGGCGACCGGACATTCGAGTCCGGCGGAGGTGCTGTTGTTGATTGGAGAGGCGCGGCGGCGGGGGGTGGCGTCGGTGATCGTGACGCATCCGTTTAACAAGCAAGTCGGGATGAAAGTGGAGCAACTGAAGCAGGCGGTGCGGATGGGGGCGATGGTGGAGTTTGTGGCGAATGGGGTATTGGGGAATTTGAAGGAGTCTGAGTTCAGCCAGTATGCGGGGTGGATGAAGGCTGCCGGGTTTGAGGCGGCGGTGTTGACGAGCGACTTTGGCCAGAAAGGGAATCCGCTGCATCCGGACGGGATGTTGCAGGTGTTCGAGGGGTTGAAGAGGGCCGGGGTGACGGCGGCGCAGTTAGAGATGATGGCGAAGCGGAATCCGGCACGGTTAATGGGATTGGAGGGGAAATAACATGAAGTATTTATTGCATTCGGTAAGTTACGCGGGTTTGTGGGGTCAGGCGTCGCTGGGGGTGGACGATTTTGTCCGCAAGGCGGCGGGGCTGGGCTATGACGGTGTGATGCTGATGGCGAAGCGGCCGCATGTGTCGGTGCTGGACTATGGGGCTGCGGAGCGGGCGGCGCTGCGGCGGTTGCTGGAGGAGTGCGGGCTGAAGCATGTGTGTCTGGCGGGGTATAACAACCTGACGGCGGACATGGAGCATGGGGAAGTGCCGATGCGGGAGATCAACGTCAGTTACCTGATGGAGTTGGCGGGGTTGGCGCAGGATATCGGGGCGCAGACGGTGCGGATCTTCACGGGGTATGAGAATCCGGCGGCGGACTATAGCCGGCAGTGGCGGTTGATTGTGGATACGCTGCGGGAGGCGGGGGACCGGTGTGCGGGATATGGCGTGGTGTTGGGGGTGCAGAACCATCACGATGTCGGGGTGGGATATGAGAGTATGGCGGACCTGCTGCGGACGGTAGATCGGGAGAATGTGAAGGCGATGTTCGATGCGTGGGCGCCGGGGTTGCAGGGGGATGATCTGGAGAAGGCAGCGGGGCTGATGGCGCCGTGGACGGTGCATACGACGGTGGCGGATTACCAGTTGCGGCCGCGGTGGAAGTATCGGCCGGACCTGGTGAATTACGAGAAGCAGACGCCGTTTGTGCAGGCGGTGCCGATGGGGAGCGGGTTCCTGAACTA
Source organism: Bryobacterales bacterium (assembly GCA_016789745.1). GTDB lineage: Bacteria > Acidobacteriota > Terriglobia > Bryobacterales > Bryobacteraceae > CADEFT01. Next base: position 17,366 of record JAEUQF010000181.1, on the reverse strand, counting down.
TGCGGGGTTTTTCCGGTCTTTGAAGGAAGAGGGATTTGACGGGACGGTGGCGTACGAGATGTGTTCGCCGATCGCGGATGGGGGGAGTATGGAGAGCCTGGACCGGTATGCGGCGCGGTTTTTGGAGTGGGTGGGGCGGTACGTGGAGTAGATTCAATGTCTCGCCAAGCGCGCCAAGCCCGCCAAGGGGACTAACATGGATATCGTTTTTGGTTTTTTGGGGGGCTTGGCGGTTTGGCGAGAATTCTGGTTAATCCCGGTTAGAAGATCATTTTCAGGCTTAGCGTGACCTGGCGTTGGCCGTGGCCTTTTTCGTCGACGATGGTGCCGAAGGCGGTGGCCGTCGGGGTGGTGTTGGGTGCCGCGAACTGGACGTGGTTGAGGGTGTTGTAGGTCTCCAGGCGGAACTGGGCGCGGAGGCGTTCGCGAATCTGGAAGTTTTTGAACAGGGATAAGTCGAAGTTATTGATGCCGTCGGCGCGGATGCCGTTGAAGCGGGAGTTGAGGGTGCGGATGTTGTTGACCAGGCCGAGTTGCGGGTTGCGTTCGAAGCCGGCGTCGGTGTTGAACCAGCGTTCGGCGCGGCGTTTTTCGAGCGGCAGTTCGACGTCGGCGAGGTTGCCGCGGAAGATGGCGTTGCCGAAGCCGAGCGCGTCGCCGGTCTGGCCTTCGTACCAGCCCTGGAGTTGCCAGCCGCCGATGGCTCCGTTCACCCAGCGGTTGGCGCCGGCGGCAAAGCGTTTGCCGCGGCCGATGGGGAGTTCGTAGATACCGCTGAGGACGAAGCGGTGGGTGTAGTCCTGCGGGGAGACTACCTTTTCGAGATAGGGGTCGGTGTCGTTCAGGTAACTGATGGCTTCCATGAACTTAGACCAGGTCCAGCTGACCTGGAAGGTAAGTCCGGCGGCGTAGCGTTTTTCGACGGCCATCTGGAGCGAGTGGTAGTAAGACCAGCCTGCGGGTAGATCGACCGTAATATCGCCGAAGTGGGGGTAGGGGCGGAGGAGTTGGGCGCGGCCGACGCGCTGGTTGGCGAGGCTGGTACCGGCGTATTCGGGCATGTTGAAGAAGGGGCTGTTGACCTGGGCGCTGAGGAAGTCGATCATGCGCTGGTCGCGTTCGGGGGATGTGGATTGGTATTCGCGCGGGACGGCGTTCAGGTTGCGGGTGACGAGTAGCTTCTGGCCGCGGTTGCCGACGTAGGCGAGGTCGATGACGGTGCGGCCGGGGAGTTCGCGGTGGATAGAGAAGCTCCAGCGCTGCATATAGGGGTTGCGGGCAGCGTCGTTGAAGTAGCTGACGGCGCGGCCTAGGAAGGTGTTGAGGCCGCCAGCGGAGCCCTGGGCGCGCTCAATGCCGTTAGGGAAGGGATTGGAGAGGGTAGCGATGAAGGTCTGGCCGTTGTTGAGGGTGGGAATGAGGTTGGTGGGCTGATTGAAGCCGCCCTGGTTGACGCCGCTGCGGTCGACGCCGTTGACGTCATAGAAGATGCCGTAGCCGGCGCGGAGGACGGTCTTGCGATTGAGCTGGTAGGCGAGGCCGATTCTGGGGGCGAAGTTGTTGCGATCGGGGGTCCAGAGGGTGGGGTTATTGGGCGAGGCGAAGGTGAGGCCGCCGGTGACCTTGAAGGCGGAGGCGGGGACTTCGGGGATGGGGCTGCGGGCGTAGGCGGCGAGGACGGCGGCGGAGGTGGGGTTGGCGGAGTTGAAGTCGAAGCCCTGGATGGAGCGGTTGTAGCGCTCGAAGGGGGCGCGTTCGTACTCGTAGCGAAGGCCGAGGTTGATGCTGAGTTTGGGAGTGAGGCGCCAATCGTCCTGGAAGAAGAAGCCGTAGTAGGAAGATTGTTCGGCGCGGGAGGCGTTGTTATTGATGACGCCAGAGGTGGGGATGCCGAACAGGAGGCTGGCGAGGCCCTGACCCTTCGGCGCGGCGGGAGAGTTGTCGAGAGGGCCGAGGGTGAAGGTATTGGCGAAAGTGAACTGGGGATTGACGAAGCCATAGGCGAAGCCGGTTTCGCGCATGAGGCGGTATTCGACGCCGTAGCGCATGGAATGGCTGCCGCGGATGTTGGTGAGGGTAGCTGCGCCGGTGTGGTAGTTGGTGGCGGCGCGGCTGGGGGCGCCAATACCGAGCGAGGTGTAGCCGTTGATGACGGTTTGGGGGAAGATGAGGCCGCTGACATCGAGTTTATTGGCGATTTCGTTTTTGAGCGAGGCGGGCAGGCCGAGGCTGGTGAGGTCGAAGCCGGCCGAGCCGCGGGTGGTAATGTCGCTCTGGAAGCTGACGCTGTAGCGGAGGTTGAGGAGCAGGCCGGGGTTGAAGACGTGGACATCATCGAGGACGGCGCCCCAGCCGGTGCGGTCAAGGATGTCTTCGAAGATGGGGCCGGGGAGGGTGTCCTGTTTGTTGTCGTGCTGGGAGTTGTTCCAGCGGAAGAAGAGGCGGTTGGCGCTGGAGACCTGGTGATCGATGCGCTGGGTGAGGGTATAGTTTTCGCGGTAGATGCCGCGGGTGCGGTAGTAATTCTGGCTGAAGTCGACGGTGCCGGCTTGGTTGGCTTCGGGGAAGAAGTTCATCAAGTTGCGGCCGACGGGGTGGATGCGGGAGGCGGGGATGATGTTGTTGGGGAGGGGTTGGCGGGAGAAGCGGCTATTGGGGGCGGGGACGGTGGTGGCCGGGTCGTAGATCTGGTAGCGAGCGCCGTTGGGGATGCGGAGCAAGGCGGAGAAGTCGCCGGTGCGTTCGGCGGCGGTGGGGACGGTGCCGGTATTGCTGAGATTGCGATTGATGTTGAGGTCTTCGAAGCCGAAGGTCCAGAAGGTTTTGTTGCGGCCGTCGTAGAGTTTGGGGATGCGGACGGGGCCGGTGAGGGTGTTGCCGTAGCGTTGGTGGAACCAGCTGGCGATGTTGCGGTCCTTCTTTTCCTGGGTGATGGGGCCGGTGGTGGGGTCGTAGATGAAGCGGTTGGTGAACCAGGGGACGCCGCGGAGGCGGGAATCGAAGTAGTAGGCGGTGCCGTGGAACTGGTTGCCGCCGGACTTCATGGAGACGTTGGTGGAGGCGCCGGCGGCGTGGCCGATGGAGGCGTCATAGGTGGCGGTGTGGATCTTGAACTCCTGGACGAGGTCCTGGGGTGGAGAGAAGACGGCGGAGCGGTTGGTCATGTTGGGGGCGCCGTCGACGCTGACTTCGGAAGACCCGCCGCGGGTGCCGTTGGCGATGATACCGGTAGCGGCGCCGTTGTCCATGGGGTTGCCGGCGCTGCGGCCACCGGCGGAGAGGACGCCGGCGGCGAGGCGGGAGAGGTAGAAGGGATTGCCGCCGACCATGGGGAGTTCGGCGACGCGGCGCTCATCCATGACGATGCCGATGGAGGCCGTGGCGGATTCGAGCAGGGGTGTTTCGCCCGTAACGACGACCGAGTCGGCGACGTTGCCGACTTCGAGAGTGAAGTCGAGGGTGAGGCGGTCGGAGACGCGGAGTTCGATGCCGTCGCGGACGGCTTTTTTGAAGCCTTTGGATTCGACTTCGATGCGGAAGGCGCCGGGGAGCAGGTAGGGGAGTTCGAAGTAGCCGGAGGCGTTGGTTTGGGTGGTGACGGTGGAGTTGGAGGCAAGGGCGGTGGCGGTGACTTTAGCGCCGGCGATGACGGCGGCGGTGGAGTCCTTAACTTCACCGATGATGGTGGCACGGGACTCCTGGGCGAAGGTAGGGAGGGAGAGAAGAAGAATGGCGACGAGGGCGGCAGCGAGACGCATGTGGCTCAGGGCATGGTATGCAACTGTACAGTGGAGTGCAAGCCCGGGAGTGCTGTAGGAGGAGGAAGATAGAAGAAGGAGGTCAATGATGATGGTTTACGAACATTCGTGTTCGAAGAGTCTGGAAGAAATTGACGCGGCGCTGCGGGAGGCAGTTGGGCGGCACAAGTTTGGGGTATTGGGCGTGCATGACCTGCAGCAGGCGATGCGGAATAAAGGCGTGGAGTATGGCGACGTGTGCATGGTGTATGAGGTCTGCAATCCGCAACAGGCCAAGCGGGTGCTGGAGACGGACGCGGCATTTTCGACGATGCTGCCGTGCCGGATCTCGGTGTATGGGAGCCAGACGGGGTATCGGATCGCGACGCTACTGCCGACGGCGATGATGAAGGTGGTGGGTGCGCCGGGAGCGGCGGAGGTGGCGCGGGAGGTGGAAGGGGAGTTGATCGAGATTATTAAGGAGGCGGCGGTATAGCCCGTGGGCGGCCTGGGGGGAAGTTTGACCGGGCTGGATGCGTTAACGTATGATGAAAAATCCCTCGGTGCCCAGCGCCCGGGTGGAGTGCGTGCGACGGTGCGCTATCCCGCCGGGCCGATCGCTTCCATGGCAGCCCCAAAACTCGTACGGAAAATGAAATTCGATCGCCTTGAAATCTTTACCGGTAATGCTAATCCTGCGCTTGCAGAGGAGATCTGCCAGCACATGGGAGTGCCACTGGGGAAGGCGACGGTGACGCAGTTTATGGACGGAGAGATCCGTCTGCAGATCTTAGAGAACGTGCGCGGCGCGGATGTATTTGTGGTGCAGCCGACGTGCACGCCGGTGGACCGGAACCTCTTTGAGCTGCTGTTAATGATCGATGCGCTGCGGCGTGCCTCAGCAGACAGGATCACGGCAGTGTTACCCTATTATGGGTACGCGCGACAGGACCGGAAGGACAAGCCGCGGGTTCCGATCTCGGCCAAGCTAGTGGCAAGCCTGCTGGAAGCAGCGGGTGTGGATCGGATTCTGGCGTTGGATCTGCACGCAGCGCCTATACAAGGATTTTTCGACGTCCCGGTAGACCATCTGTTCGCGGCTCCGGTGATGATCGAGCATTATTGGAGCAGGATGGAGCTACCCCGGTTGACGGTGGTGAGCCCGGATGCCGGCGGTGTGGAACGCGCGCGGGCATTCGCCAAGCGGTTGAATGCGCCGCTGGCCATCATCGACAAGAGGCGGGAAGATGCCAACGTTGCCGAGGTGATGCACATCATCGGCGACGTGCGGGACAGAAATTGCCTGATGGTAGACGATTTGATTGATACGGCGGGAACGCTGATAAAGGGCGTCGATGCGCTAATGGCGCACGGCGCTGCTTCGGTATCGGCGTGCGCGACGCACGCGGTGCTGAGCGGACCGGCGATCGAACGAATCGAGAATTCCGCCCTGACGCAAGTGGTCTTCAGCAACTCGATTCCGTTGCGCGATGGCGCAAGGGAATGCAGCCGGATCAAGGTTGTATCGGTGGCGCAATTGCTGGCGCGGGCGATCGAGTCCATCCACCAGGAGACGAGCGTAAGCACACTGTTCGTCTAGGAAGAAATTCGGCGCCACGGCGGCAGGGATGCGCGCCGGCGCCACAAATCGAGGAGCGAGAGCGAAATGCGCAAAGATATCACCGTCGTGGCCGAGGCCCGCGAAACCCGTGGAAAGAACGAAGCGCGCCGTCTGCGCGTGAAGGCAATGAGCCCGGCCGTGCTGTACGGATCGGGGAAGGATCCGGTGGCGATTTCCGTGAGCCCGAAGGAACTGATGAAGATCCTGCACAGCTCGTCGGGCCACAACACGATTTTCAACCTGGATGTGCAGGGCGTGGAAAATACGCCGGTGATGATCGTGGACTGGCAGTTGGATCCGGTGAAGTCGAACATGCTGCATGCCGATCTGCTACGCATTGATCTGTCGAAGAAGCTGGTGGTGAAGGTGGCGGTGCACACGACGGGCGATCCCCAGGGTGTGAAGCTGCAGGGCGGATCGCTCGAAGTGGTGACGCGCGAGATTGAAATCGAGTGTCTGCCGGACGACATTCCGGAGCATTTCACCGAAGAAATCCAGCAGATGATGGTGGGCCAGGCGCTGCGTGCTGGCGATGTGAAGCTGGGCGGGTCGATGCGGTTGCTGAGCCCGGCCGATCAGGTGATTGTGCACGTGGTTGGCAAGGCGGCGGAAGAAGCGACGACGGCCGATGGCGATAAGCCTGCCGAGCCCGAAGTTATCAAGAAAGGCAAGAAGGAAGAAGAGCCCGCCGCCGATACCAAGAAGAAGAAGTAAGCCTTGGCGGCGAGCGGCGGTACGTGGCTGGTGGTCGGTTTGGGGAATCCCGGGCCGGAATACGAGTATTCGCCGCACAATATTGGTTTTTTGGTGGCCGAGCGGTTGGGGGAGCGGAATTCGATTCGCATTACCCGGCCGGATTCGCTGGCGCTGGTCGGGATAGGCAGTATTTCCGGCGCGCCGGTGGTGATTGCGAAGCCACAGACGTATATGAATCTCAGCGGGGGCTCGGTGAAGTTATTGCGAGCCAAGTATGAGGTTCCGGTAGACCGGATCTTGGTGGTCTACGACGATTTGGATTTGCCGTGGCCCTCGGTCCGGATACGGATGAAGGGCTCACCGGCTGGGCACAATGGGATGAAGTCGTTGGTGTCCAGTTTGGGATCGCAGGAGTTTCCCCGTTTGCGGGTGGGTGTTCATCCCGGACATCCGCTTGGGAGTGGGAAAGATTTTCTGTTGACGCCGATGAAAAAGGCGCAACGGGAAGAGGCCGCGCCGGTGCTTGACTATGCCAGTGAAGCAGTGGAGGCGGTAGTTGCCGAAGGCGTCGAAAAGGCCATGGCGAAGTATAATCGCCGCGCCCCAGGCTCAAAAGAGGAAGCATGAGAATCTACGAAGAGTTGTACATCCTCAAGCCGGATACGACCGAGGAAGATATTGAAGCCTCGGTAGAGTTGATCCGGAGTACGGTACTCGCCGGTGGCGGGACCGTGGATAAGGTCGACAAGTGGGGCATGCGCAAGCTGGCCTACAAGGTCGAGAAGTTCTCCGATGGCTACTACGTGCTGGTGCAGTTCAGCACCAAGCCGGAAGTGGTGAAGGAAGTGGAGCGGCGTCTGCGCGTTGCCGATTCGGTAATCAAGTACATCACGGTGCGCATCGACGAGAAGCTGAAGTGGCTGGAGAAGCGGAAGAAGATCCGTGAAAAGCGCGCCGCGCGCAAGCCACCGGCTCCGCAGGCATTGCCGGCGATTCCCGGACCGGGAGCCCCGGCTGCCCCTGGTGCCCCGATGCCGGGCGCACCGGTTCCGGGCGCGCCTGCCCCGGCAGCCCCGGCTGCACCAGCGCCTGCTGCTCCGGAAGCCCCCACCCCGGCCGCGCCGGAAACCCCGGCGGGCGAGTAAGTAAGGAAAGGAGAACATATCCATGGCTGAGACCCGTGGTGGAAGACCCATCGCCTCTTCCCAGAAACCGACCGGCGGTGACAAGGCATTTGCCGGCGGCGGCAAGAAGCAGTATTTCCGTCGCAAGAAGGTATGCCGTTTTTGCGTTGAGAAGATCGACGATATCAATTACAAGGACCTGCGGATGCTGAATGCGTTCATCAGCGAGCGGGGCAAGATCACGCCGCGGCGCATTTCGGGCGTCTGCGCGCCGCACCAGCGCCGGTTGAGCGAGGCCATCAAGCAGGCCCGCAACATCGCGCTGCTGCCGTTTGCCGGTTAATTCGAGGAGGAACAGAGAACCATGGAAGTCATTCTCCGCGAAGATATCGACAATCTGGGCACGCGCGGGCAGGTAGTGAAGGTGGCGCCGGGCTATGCGCGCAACGTCCTGCTGCCGCGGAAGATGGCGGTGCCGGCTACTGAATCGAACAAGAAGATCGTGGAGCAGGAGCGGCAGGCGCACCTGCGCAAGGAAGCGAAGCTGGCGAGCGAGGCGACCGACCTGGCGAAGCTGATGAACGGGCTGACCGTGACCGTCAAGCAGAAGGCTGGCGAGAACGATCAGTTGTTCGGCAGTGTGACGGCACAGGATGTGATCGACGGGCTGGCCAAGCAGGGCTACACGATTGATCGCAAGAAGCTGTCGCTGGACCCGATCAAGCAGTTGGGCGAGTACAAGGTCCCGGTGAAGTTGCACAAGGATGTGACGGCCGAGATCAACGTGATCGTCGCGCGCGAAGAGTAGGGTTTCGCTGCCATGTCTTATTTCGATTTGAGCAACCAGGTGGCCGTCGTTACGGGGGCGGCCACTGGGATTGGCGAAGCGATTGCGCGGCGGTTTGCGGCGGCTGGGGCGACGGTAGGGATTGCGGATCTGGATGCCGCGGGAGCCGAGGCCGTGGCGTCGAGTCTGGGCGGGGCGCATTTTGCCCTGCCGCTGGACGTGACGAGTGCAGCCAATGTGAACGCCGCAGTGGCTTCGGTGATCGAACGTTTTGGGCGGCTGGATATCTGGGTGAACAACGCAGGTATCGGCGGCAAGGCGGCACCGATTGTGCAGCAGACCGATGAAGACTGGCAGCGGAACATCGCAATCAACCTGACGGGTGTGTTTAACTGCTGCCGGGCGGTGATCCCGCACATGCGGGAACGCAAGTACGGGCGGATTGTGAACATCGCGTCGATTGCCGGCAAGGAAGGCAACCCGAACATGGTGCCTTACTCGGCGACAAAGGCGGGTGTGATCGGCATGACGAAGTCGCTGGGCAAGGAATACGCGACCGAGGGCATCTGCGTGAACGCAGTGGCGCCGGCGGTAGTGCGTACGAAGATCCTGGAGCAGTTGACGGAGCAACAGATCAGCTATATGACCGCGAAGATTCCGATGGGCCGCACAGGCAGCACGGAGGAGATCGCCGCGGTTGTCCATTTCCTGTCGAGCCCGGATTGCTCGTTCGTAACGGGACAGTGTTACGACGCGAGCGGCGGCCGGGCCACTTACTAAGTCGAACCTAGTCGTCACAACATGAAAATCATTACGGCCGCGGAATATAACTCCACCTCGGTTTACGACCTGCTGTGTGCCGCCGCGAAGGGGCATATTGGTATCGACCAGCGGCTGCTGCGGACCATCGTGGATCGCGGCGAGGCGGCGATGGACGAACTGGTGCGGTTCGGGATGGAGGAGCGCTCCGACGATCGCATCAACCTGGATGACGACCTGGTGGCGTTGATCCAGTATTCGCCGTCGGCCAAGGCGCTGCCGTATCTGGTGGAGTTGCTGCGGCTGACGCCGGTGGATCCGCCGGAAGATCTGGCGCACGCGTTTCTGCGGATCGGCGAGGACGCGATTGGGCCGCTGCTGCGGCTGTATTTCGAAGTGGGGGCCGAAGAGGGCGGGGACATTGCCTTTATTCTGGCGAGCTTCCGGCAGCGGGATCCGCGGATTCTGAAAATGCTGAAGGAGCGGGCGGCGGTGGATCCGGGCGATGCGGCGTTCCTGATGGGCGTGCATGGGGATCCGGCGGCGGTGCCGCTTCTGGAGGATCTGAAGAAGCAGGCGCTGGTGAACGAGAAGCTGGCGGGCGAGTTGGGCGAAGAGGCCGAGGAGTCGTTGCGGGCGCTGGCGGCGGTGGTGGACGAGGATCCGGTGGAGCCGGTGAGTTTGTGGGACATTTACCCCGAGCACATCGAGCCGGTGTTCGAGGTGATGCCGACCGAAGAGAAGCTGGCGTTTCTGCGGAGTTCGTCGGCGGAATACCGTGGCGATTGCGCGACCAGCTACATCGACCGCGAGATTCCGGATGAGGTGGCCGAGGTGCTGTACGACTTGGCCAAGGATGATCCGAACGTAGGGGTGCGGGCGATCTGCTGCACGGCGCTGGGTGGGCGGATTGAAGATCCGAAGGTGGTGGACCTGCTGCTGGAGCGGCTGGAAGATACCAAACGGCTGGGGCCGGAGCGGTGCGGGGCGCTGATCGCGCTGGCGCCGAAAGCGAAGACGCATACGCAGATTGCGGGCTACATCGATGAGTTTTACAAGAACCCGGGGACCAAGGCCCGGGCGATGGAAGCGATGTGGCGGAGTCTGGATAAGCAGTACGCTGATGTGTTCCGGCAGCACATGAAGGACTCGGATTACGATGTGCGGCGGCAGGCGATCAAGGGCGCGGGCTTTCTGGATTTGACGTCGGAGGCGCCGAAGATTCTGGAGTATTTCCAGGACGAGGAGTTCCGGCTGGATGCGCTGTTTGCGTACGCGATGTGCGCGCCGGCGAAGGTGCAGCGCGGCGAGATGCCGAAGTTGCTGAAGAAGATCGACAATCTGGCGGGAGGGTTGTCGGACGCCGAGGGCGAGGTGGTGGAGACGGCTCTGGATACGCGGCTGGTGCTGCATGGGCTGGAGCCGGTGTTTCTGGTTTACGACGAGGATGAGGAAGAGGGGGCGTAGGCCGCTCCAGGCGTTTCGGTTTCGGATTACGCGCGCGAAGGCGCGAAGTACGCAAAGAAGACAGGGATTCTTGGCGGGCTTTGCGGCTTGGCGCGCGATTTCGTTTGGGGGAGTGGCGTCAGAATTGTGGTTTTGTGGCGCCGAAGCGGGTGTCTTTGCCGAAGTTCATGTGTTGGGCGAAGCTGGCGTAGCTGTGGGCGTTATGGACCTGATTGGCGGCGGGGGTGGCAGCGTAGGCGGCGTCACCTTCGTGGACGTGGTTGACGACGAACGAGGCGTTGGGATGGTCGACAACATGGACGGGTTCGTGGAGGACCATGGCGGCGCGGGCGAAAGGGCCGAAGCCGACACCGGTGGCGAGGTTGTGCTCGCGGAAGGCGGGGGTGAAGTTGACCTTGCCGGAACCGAACGGGACGTGGGCAGGGGTGCCTTTGGTGGCTTCGGCGGAGGTGGTGTCGTTGACGAAGAGGGAGGAACTGCTGCCGAGGCTGGTGACGACGGCCTGGTAGCGGCCGAGGATTTCGACGACTAAAGCGGACTGGTTGGTGGCGGTGTTGATGTTGAAGTGTGTCTGCAGGGCGTCGCGGACGTGGTGGAGGAACGGGGGCAGGTCGGCTTTGGTGAACGCGGCGGGACTGCCTTTCTGCTTGAGAACCTTGTCCAGTTCGGTAAGGGCGCGAATGGCGTTGGCTGCCCAAATGAGCGAAACGCGTTTATCCTTTTCGGCCAAATCCTTCATTGTCAGAGCCAAGGGAAAGTCTCCTTTGGCGGTACAAGCGTAAATCGGGCGCGGAACCCCTCAGTTTCGGAAAAGTAGTTGTGTTGATTCCTACCGATATCAGTTCTGGCCGGGTTTGGGGAGCCACATGCCTTTCAGGTCGTAGAGGTGAAAGAGGTGGCGTTCGAGTAGCCGCTCCCCCGCCCCGACTTCCACGTTAGTGGATGTGGAATCGGAGCCGTAGCCGCCGTAAGCGGCGGATTTGAGATCGGGGAGGTAGCCGGGCCACTCGCCTCCGGAGCTGAAGGTGTAGCCGTAGAAGAGGGGGAAGGCGACGTCGGCTCGTTCGCGCCATTGTTTCTGGAAAAGGGAATGAGGCTCGCCGGGCATGGCGGCGATGGCGATGTCTCTTCCGATTAAGACGGTGGTGATGCCGATTTCGTGGCTGCGGTCCTTTTGCCAGCGGTTCTGGAAGCGCAGGGTTTCGCCTCGGGTGCGGATGGGGAGACTGTCGGTATCGATGGGGCGCATGCGTGCGCGGGCTTTGAGGACCTCGGCGGCTAACATATTTCCTAACTTATCGACTAACTGGAAGTCCGCCTCTTCGTTGCCGCTGCGGCCCATGAAGATAGGATTGATGTCACCGGCGCCGCCCTGGACGAACATGGCCTGGATGCCGGGGACGGCCTTTTCGATGGCGGCCTGCAGGGCACCGGGGTAGTCGGCGGAGTATTTACAGTTAGTGGGTCCGAGGACGACCGAATGGACGCCGTAGTGGACGAGGAGGGCCTTGGGGTTGCCGGCGGTGTCGGTGATTTCAAGGAGGCGGAATTCGGGGTCGAAGGGGCCGTAGGGGACGCGGTCGGGGTTGTTGAATTCAGCGCGGGAGCGGCCGTGTTCGCGGCGGGTGAGGCGGTTGTAGCCGAGGGGCGCCTCGCCGGTGCCGGTGCGGAGGCGCGCAGGGAACATGGAGGCGGCCGCGGATTGGACGGCTTCGAAGACTTTGCGGTCGAGTTCGGCGCGGTAGGCCTGGGCGGGTTCCGGGAGCGTGGCGTTATCGCGGGTGAGGAAGAAGGGGCCGGAGTGGGTGTGGGAGGCCGATAGCAGGACGGCGGTGATGCCGAGTTCGCGGGTGAGGCGTTGGCGGAGGTTGTCAGAGACCATGCTGCCGAGGTCGTGGGTGACGATGGCGAGTTTGGAGGCGCCGCTTTGGAGGACGAGGGCTTTGGCCATGAGGGGGTCGTGGGTGCCGTTGGCGTCGCCGCAGCGGCGATTGGAGTAGCCGTACATGGCAAGGAGCACGGTGGGGGTGATGTCGACCTTGGCGACGCCGGCCTGGAGGGTGACGCGTTCGAAGACGAGGACCTGATTGCGGGTGGGGAGGGCGCCGCGGGGCGAGGTGCCCTCGAAGTGGCGGTGGAGGGTAAGGGTCTGGCGGTCGGGCGAGAGTTCGTAGCGGTCGGTGAGCTTGATCTGGTTGTTGTTGAAGGCGCCTTCGGAGGTTTGGACGATGGCGCTGCCGTCCCAGCGGGTGCGGGCTTTGACTTCGTTACCGAGGACGAGGTTGACGCGTTCGGCGTTGTCGGTGGAGTAGAAGAGCGTGGCGTCCATGGGGGCAGCGTTGGCGGACGGGGCTTCGGTGATGGTGAGGCGGAGGGTGGGGTCGCGGTGATCGAACTGGAGGAGTTTGGAGGCGGGCGCGGGTTCACCGTCGAAGTTGCTGCGGGCGTTGAGGAGGCGCCATTCGCCGGTGAGGTCGGGCTTGGGCTGGGCCTGGAGGAATAGGGTGAGGAGCATGGCGGTCAGGAGCATGGTTTCGATGATGATATCGAAGCAGTGCGGTGGATGCTACGGGCTTTTGCTACGATTTTGGCCATGCGTTTGGCCTTTTGCGTTCTCTCTGTGGCTTGGGCCGTGTATGGGCAGGCGATTCCTTATGGCGAATTGAAGTACCGGCTCGTGGGGCCGCCTCGGGGCGGGCGGGTGACGGCTGTGGCGGGAGTAACGTCGCAGCCGAACGTGTATTACTTCGGGGCGACGGGCGGCGGGGTTTGGAAGACGACCGATGGCGGGCGGCGGTGGGAGCCTGTTACCGACAAGTACCTGACGACGGGGTCAGTGGGGGCGATTGGGGTGGCGGAGTCGGACCCGAACGTGGTGTATGTGGGGATGGGCGAATCGCCGATTCGGGGGAACGTGTCGCATGGCGATGGGATGTATAAGTCGACGGATGCGGGTAAGAGTTGGACGAAGATCGGGCTGGCGGATACGCGGCACATTGCGCGGGTGCGGGTGCATCCGAGTAACCCGGACTTAGTCTATGTAGCGGCGCTGGGGCACGTTTTCGGGCCGAACGAGGAGCGCGGGGTATTTCGCAGCAGCGATGGCGGCAAGAGTTGGAAGCAGGTATTGACGCGGGGGCCGAAGGCGGGGGCGATTGACCTGATTCTGGATCCGACGAATCCGCGGATCGTTTACGCGGCGTTCTGGGAGGTGTACCGGAAGCCGTGGACGCTGGAGAGCGGCGGGCCGGGGAGCGGGCTGTGGAAGTCGATGGATGGGGGCGATACGTGGGTGGATTTGAGCCGCAAGCCGGGAATGCCGAAGGGGTTGATGGGAAAGATTGGGGTGACGGTGTCGCCGGTGAATCCGCAGCGGGTGTGGGCGATTGTGGAAGCCGAGGAAGGCGGTGTGTTCCGGTCGGACAATGGCGGGGATACATGGACGCGGGTGAATGCGCAGCGCGACTTACGGCAGCGGGCCTGGTATTACTCGCGGCTGTATGCGGATCCGGGCAGTGTGGACGGGCTGTATGTGTTGAATGTAGCGTTTTATCATTCGCTGGATGGGGGCAAGACTTACTCGCAGATTGGGACGCCGCATGGGGATAACCACGATTTGTGGGTAGCGCCGAATGATGCCAGGCGGATGGTGCAGGGCAACGATGGCGGGGCGAATGTGAGTTTCGATGGCGGGCGGAGTTGGACGGCGCAGAATCAGCCGACGGCGCAGTTTTACCGGGTGACGGTGGATAACGAGTTTCCGTATAACATTTACGGGGCGCAGCAGGACAACACGACGATCCGGATCAAGTCGCGCGGGGCGACCGAGCGCGACTGGTATCCGGTAGGAGGTGGCGAGTCGGGGTGGATTGCGCCGCATCCGAAGGACGCCGATATTGTGTTTGCCGGGTCGTATGGCGGGTTGTTGACGCGCTATGACATCCGGACGGGGCAGAACCGGCTGGTGAATGTGTGGCCGGACAATCCGATGGGGCATGCGCCGGCGGATTTGAAGTATCGCTTTCAGTGGAATTTTCCGATTCTGTTTTCCCCGCATGATGCCAACGTGCTGTACACGGCGGGGAACATGGTCTTCCGGAGCACGAATGAGGGGCAATCGTGGGAGGCGATCAGCGGGGATCTGACCAGGAATGATAAGTCGAAGCAGACGTCGTCGGGCGGGCCGATTACGAAGGACAACACGAGCGTGGAGTATTACGGGACGGTGTTCACGATGGCCGAGAGCCCGGTGAAGAAGGGCGCGATCTGGACGGGGTCGGACGATGGGTTGGTGCAGTTGACCGAGGATGGGCGCACCTGGCGTAACGTAACGCCGAAGGACATGCCGGAGTTTGTCCAGATCAATTCGCTGGAGGCGTCGCCGCATGAGGCCGGGACGGCGTATGTGGCGGCGACGATGTATAAGTGGGATGATTTCCGGCCGTATCTGTATCGCACGAGTGACTATGGGCGGACTTGGACGCGGATCAACAATGGGATTCCGGATGGGGCGTTTACGCGGGTGATTCGCGAGGATCCGCATCGCAAGGGGCTGCTGTATGCGGGTACGGAGACCGGGATGTATGTGTCGTTCAACAACGGGGATAAGTGGGAGCCGCTGCGGCTGAACCTGCCGGTGGTGCCCATTACGGATATCGTGGTGCAGAAGCGGGAGAAGGACTTAGTGGTGGCGACGCAGGGGCGGTCGTTTTATGTGTTGGAGGATTTGGGAGTGCTGCACCAGATTCACGATGGGTCGGCGAAGGGGGAGGCGTTTCTGTTCACGCCGGAGCCGGGGTATCGGACGGCGGGCGGGGGCGGGGTGGGCCTGTGGTTTTACGCGAAGGAGGCGCCGAAGGGAGAGGTGGCGCTGGAGATTGTGGATGCGGCGGGGCGACGGGTGAACCGGTATGTGGGAGGCGGCGCGGAGGAGGGCGGTGGGCGTCCGCGATTGGCGGTAAAGGCGGGGTTGAACCAGTTTGTGTGGGATCTGCGGCATGAGGATCCGGTGACGTTTCCGGGGCTGGTCCTGTGGGGCGGGCTGCCGCGCGGGCCGAAGGTGTCGCCGGGGCGGTATCAGGCGAAGCTGACGCCGAACGGGCAGACCTTGACAGTGCCGGTGGAGGTTCGCAAGGATCC
Source organism: Bryobacterales bacterium (assembly GCA_016789745.1). Classification (GTDB taxonomy): domain Bacteria; phylum Acidobacteriota; class Terriglobia; order Bryobacterales; family Bryobacteraceae; genus CADEFT01. The sequence continues at coordinate 2,036 of JAEUQF010000181.1, read as the reverse complement.
GCGGCTGACGGCGATCTCGCAGGCGGATCTGGACCAGCAGCAGGCGCTGAGTTTGCAGGTGCGGGACAAGTTGAGTGAGACGCACCGGGCAATTGGGCGGATTCGCGATACGAAGAAGCAGTTGGAAGAGATGACAGGGCGGCTGGATGCGGCCAATGTGGAGCAGAAGGCGGTGATCGACGCGGCGAAGGCATTGGGGGAGAAGTTGGCGGCGGTGGAGCGGGTGCTGTACCAGGTGAAGAATCAGAGCGCGCAGGATCCGCTGAACTACCCGATTCAGTTGAATAACCGGCTGTCGTTTTTGTTGGTGACGATACAGGGGGCGGAGGCGGCGCCGACGCGGCAATCGCAGTTGCTGTATGAGGAGCTGGCGTCGGCCATTAACGGGCAGTTGCAGGTGTTGAAGGGGTTGCTGGATGGGGAGTTGGCGGGGTTTAACCGGATGGCGCGGGAGAGGAATGTGCCGGCGGTGATTGTGAAGCCGTGAGGGGCACGGCGATGGTGACCCTCACGGTAACGGCTGGTGCGTCGAGTTAGCGGGCGAAGTAGCCGGCGACTTCGACGATGGTGTGGGCGGTGCCGGCGACGCGGAGGTCGACCGAACCGTTGGTGCCGGCCGGGACGATGCCGGAGTTGGCCAGCGTCTGTCCCTGGAAGGCGTTCAACTGCGAGACGTTCGGCCAGGCGCTACCGGTCGGCCAAAGGCTGAGGTAGGGGATGGCGGAGCCGTTGGGCACGACCGAAGCATTGAGGGCCCAGGAGCGGGCATCGATGGGGAGGTCGGTACAACGGCCGGAGGATGGCAGGGGGATGCTGCGGTCCGCGGCAGATGTCATGATGGGCGCGCCAAAGGGTGCGGGCAGGGTGGCATCCTGCGTATTGAAGGGGCGGCACTGGCGAACGGGGTAATACTTCAAGCCGCGGCCGGTGCCGTCATCGGGAGCGAAGTAGCCGTTGACGTCGATGATGAGGTTGGTGGCGTTGTAGGCAAAGACATCGATGGAGCCGGCGGTGTTGGCCGGGACAATGGCGCTGTTGGCTACCGCGAAGCCCGAAAGCGCGTTCATGTTGGAGACGCTGGGCTGCGGGACTCCGGTGGGGTAGGCGGTGAGGAAGGCGACCGGAGCGCCGCTGGCGACGTCGCCGGGAGCGAGCGTCAGTTGGAGTGAGTAGGCGCCGGCGGCGGGCAGGCTACAGCCGGCAGAGCCGGGGAGGCGTAGGGAGCGGTTCTCGCCGGCCTGGAGGCGCGACTGGCCGTAGGGTGGCGGGAGGAGCCCGTAGGGCGGCATGCGGGTGTCGACGGCGCGGCAGGGGCTTACCGGATAGTAGAGCAGGCCGGGGGCTGCCGGGTCGTCGGTGAAGTAGCCGCTGATATCGAGGATGAAGTTGACGTTGTTTGAGACGTAGACGTTCACCGATCCGCCGGTGCCGGCTTTGACGATGGCGGAATTGGCGATGTAGCCGCCTGTGGTGGTGCGGGCGGTGTAGTATTCGGGCTGGGTTTCGCCGGTGGGGTAGACGGTGACGGTGTCGACCGGGCCGGTGCTGTTTTCGACAGTATCGAGGGTGATGTTGAAGACGTAGGCTTTGGCGTTGGCGGGGATGGCGCAGGTGAGCGACGAGAGGATTGGGATGGTGCGGGTGGAGCCGGCGGCGAGCAGCGGTGGACCGAAGGCGCCGATCCGCGGGCCGGAGTAGGCGGCGCGGGTGTCGACCAGGCGGCAGGGCGTGAGCGGGACGAAGCGCATGCCGGCACCGGGCGCGGCCTGCTGGGTGATGGTGAAGACTTCGCCGGCGACCCAGATGCTGGTGGTACGGGCGGTGCTGGCCGTGTTGGGTTGGACGAGGAAGTTGATGGTGGCGTTCGCGGTGCCAGTGGTAGGGCCGGTGAGGGTCACCCAATCGGCGAGGGAGAAGGCATTCCAGGGGACGCCGGTGGGGTTGACGGTGACCCCGACCGATCCGGTGCCGCCGACGGCGGAGAAGATCTGGGATGGGGAACTGAGGGTGTAGGTGGCGGCGCGGGTGAGTTTGCG
>JAEUQF010000175.1 GCA_016789745.1 Bryobacterales bacterium | reverse complement strand
GGGCGCCCGGTGCTGATCGGCACGGCGAGCGTCGCCGATTCCGAGCGGTTGGCTTTCGAGTTGTACCGTTCGGGGGTTCCGGTGCGGGTGTTAAATGCACGGAACGATGCGCAGGAGGCCGAGATTGTGGCGGCGGCGGGGCAGCGCGGCGCGGTGACGGTATCGACGAATATGGCCGGGCGCGGGACGGATATCCGGCTGGGAGAGGGCGTGGCGGAGTTGGGCGGGCTGCTGGTCATCGGCACCGCGCGGCATGAGGCGCGGCGCATCGATAACCAACTGCGGGGGCGCGCCGGGCGGCAGGGGGATCCGGGAGAATCGCGATTTCTGCTCAGCCTGGAAGATGACTTGATGGTGCGGTTTGGCTTGGGGGAGGTGCTGGCGCGCAGCCCGAATCCCAGTGAAGCCATGGATCACGTACAGCGGGTGATCGAAGGGCAGCATTTGGAGCTGAGGAAAACGCTGTTGAAGTATGACACGCTGGTGGACCGGCAGCGGGCTTATCTGCAGTCGCGGCGGGCTTCCATTCTGGAGGAGGCCCCCAAGGCCGATCCGGCGCCGATGCTGATCGCCATCGACGAGCTATGGGCGGATTACCTGGCGTCTGTCGGAGAGTTGAAGTCGGGGATTCACTTTATCTCGTTTGGCGGGAAGAATCCGCTGGATGAGTTTATCCACCGGGCACAGGAGATGTTCGACGAAGTGGAGAAGGCGCTGGACGCGGCTTTGGAGAACCCGGAGGAGCTGCCACGGGAGTCCAGCTTTGATCGCGGCTCCACCTGGACGTACATCACAACGGATGAACCGCTCGGCGATATGAACCAGCGCATCGCGCGGGGTATCGCCGATAAGCTGCAGATGTTGTTCCGAAAAGCTTAGACGTCCAAGTTGCGGACGTCCAGCGCGTTTTCTTCAATGAACTTACGGCGGTTTTCGACGTCTTCGCCCATTAGGGTAGAGAAGACCTCTTCGCACTCCACCATATCCTGCAGGCTCACCCGCAACAGCGTCCGCCGTTCCGCATCCATGGTGGTTTCCCACAGCTGTTCGGCGTTCATTTCGCCCAGCCCTTTGTAGCGCTGCACGTTCGAATCGCGCATACCTTCGGACTTTACATGATTCAACAATTCGCGCCAAGCGGGCAGCGTGTCACGATTCGTGTCCTTGATGACGACAAACGGCGGCTTGTTCACCTTTGCCATTTGCTTGGCCTTGGCGCGCAGTTGGCGGTACTCGGGAGACGCCACCATTTCGGCGCCGATCACGCGCTCGGCCTGCGTGGCATCGCGATAGGCGACGGACCACGCCGAATGCTCCTCGTCCTTCCGGAGCTCGGCATTCAGGCCCCAAGGCTCCATGCGCTGGCGCAGGGCTTCGACGTTGGCCTCTTCCTGGAAGTCCACCTTGGTGTCGATGGTGAGCGTCGCGTCCAGCAGCAGTTCGGTAACGCGGGCCTCGCGAGTCCAGCGATCCACCTTCTTCCAGATCCCCTGCACTTCATCCAGCGACATTAAGAACGCGCGCAATTCGCCGCCTTCCAGCTTCGTGCCATCGGGCAATTCCACTGCGACGTTCTCGGTCGCGCGGCGCAGTATCTCGCGCGTGAATTCCTTGTCGTCCTTGATGTACTTTTCCGAGCGGCCCTTCTTGATGCGATAGAGCGGCGGCTGCGCGACAAAGACATGGCCGCGCGTGATCAGCTCTTGCATGTGGCGGAAGAAGAACGTCAACAGCAGCGTCCGGATGTGCGACCCGTCGACGTCGGCGTCCGTCATGATGATGATCTTGCCGTAACGCAGCTTGGCGGGGTCGAAGTCGTCCTTGCCGATACCGGTACCGATGGCCGTGATCATGGCCCTAATTTCTTCGTGGCCCAGCATTTTGTCGTAGCGGGCTTTTTCGACGTTGAGAATCTTGCCCTTAAGCGGCAGGATGGCCTGGTAGCGGCGGTCGCGTCCGGATTTGGCGGTGCCGCCGGCGCTTTCGCCCTCGACGAGGAACAGCTCACAACGCTCGGGGTCACGCTCCTGGCAGTCGGCGAGTTTACCTGGCAGGCCGCCCGAATCGAGCGCGCCCTTGCGGCGGGTAAGGTCGCGGGCTTTACGGGCGGCTTCGCGGGCACGGGAGGCATCGATGGCTTTGTTGACGATGCGCTTTCCGACGCTGGCGTTCTTTTCGAAGAACTCGCCCAGTTTCTCGTTGACCAGCGCCTGGACATGGCCCGCGATATCGCTGTTCAGCTTGCCCTTGGTCTGGCCTTCAAACTGCGGCTGCGGCAGCTTCACGCTGACGACAGCCGTGAGGCCTTCGCGGACGTCATCGCCGGTCAGGCTTTCTTTTTCCTTGAAGATGCCCGCGGTTCTGCCGTAGTCGTTGATGGTGCGGGTGAGCGACGTGCGGAAGCCGGTAAGATGCGTGCCGCCATCCACCGTGTTGATGTTATTGGCGAAGCTGAAGACGTTTTCCGAGTAGCTGTCGTTGTACTGCAGGGCCACTTCGATGTTGACGATGCCGCCGTTGTTGGCCATCTGGCGCTCGCCTTCGAAGTGAATGGGCTTATCGTGCAGCGTCTCTTTGCCCTTGTTCAGGTGCTTGATGAATTCGGAGATGCCGCCTTCGTAGTGGAACTCGTGCTTCTTGACGGGCTCAACACGCTCGTCGGTAAGGGTGATGATCAGACCTTTGTTGAGGAACGCCAGTTCTCGCAGACGCTGGCTGAGCGTGTCGTAGTTGAAGGTGGTCACGGTCATGATCGTCGGATCAGGACGGAACGTGACCTTGGTGCCGGTCTTCTGTCCGGCTTTGCCAGCGCGGGTAAGGGGCCCCATGGGGATGCCCTTTTCGTAGTCCTGCTCCCAGACGTAGCCTTTGCGCCAGATCTCCAGATGCAGGTGTTCGGACAGCGCATTCACGCAGCTGACGCCGACGCCGTGCAGGCCGCCCGAGACTTTGTAGGTGTTCGAGTCGAACTTACCGCCGGCGTGGAGCTTGGTCATGACGATTTCGGCCGCCGACACGCCGAACTCTTCCTTGATGTCGACCGGGATGCCGCGGCCGTCATCCTGCACGGTGATCGAGTTGTCGATGTGGATGGTGACTTGGACTTCCTTGGCGAAGCCGGCCAGGGCTTCGTCGACGGAGTTATCCACCACTTCATAGACCAGGTGATGCAGACCCTGCTCGCCGGTGGAGCCAATGTACATGGCGGGGCGCAGGCGGACGGCCTCCAGGCCTTCCAGCACCTTGATACTTGAAGAATCGTAAACTTCCGTGGAACTCAAAGAATTTCTCCTGTCTCAGACACTCGATGGGGCTCACCCCTCCGGCGGACCGCCCACGGATCAGATCCGCATGGGCATCACGACATAACGGTAGGTGAGGCCGCCATCGTTGGCGCCAGGACGCATCTCGCCGGCGCTGTTCGGTTCCTTGAAGCGAAAGACCACCTGGTCTTCACTGACGACACGTAAGAAGTCGAGCAGGTATTGCGCGTTGAAGCTGATCTCGCTGTCCGGGCCGCCGTACTCGACGTTCAGGGATTCTTCGGATTCACCGGTATCGGAAAGCGACGAGAAGACCTTGGCTTCCCCTGCGGCAAAGCGGACGCGAATGGCGTGCGAGCGTTCGTCGGCAAACTGCATGACGCGTTCCAGCGAGGCCCGCAGTTCGTCCCGCTGCATGGTGACGGCATTCGGCTGCTCCTTCGGCAGCACGCGCTCATAGTCCGGGAAATTGCCGGTCAACTTGCGGCTGATCAGCAGACGGTCACCCATCTGGAAGAACAGGTGGTTCTCATCGCCCGCAAACTGGACTTTCGCATCGGGTCCGGCGCTGGAGGCGAACTTCATGATCTCGCCCATGGCCTTGCGAGGCAGCAGCGCGCGGAAGGAGCCCTGGATGCCGGGAATGGATTCCTGCTTTTCCGCCATCGCCAGGCGGTGGCCGTCGGTGGCGACCATCGTGATGGTCTCCGGACGCAGCAGCAGCAGCGAGCCATTCAGTGTGAAACGCGACTCTTCGGCCGAGATGGAGAAGATGGTACGCGAGATCATGGCGGCCAGCGTGCCGATGGGGAACTCGGCCAGCACCTCTGGCATCTGAGGCAGTTCGGGATAGCTTTCGCGGCTCATGCCGGCGATGCGGGTCCGGGAACGGCCGCAGACCAGACTGGCCCAGTGGTTCTCGAGGAACTTGACGTTGACGTCGGCCTCAGGCAGAAGACGAACGTAATCCAAAAGCTTGCGGGCAGGGATGGTACCGGCGCCTTTCTTGGCGACGCGGGCCGGGCAGCTGCAGCGGATGCCCAGCTCGAGGTCGGTGGCGGTGAACACGACACGGTCGTCGGAGGCTTCCACCAGGACATTGGACAGAATGGGGATCGTCGTCTTTTTTTCGACCACGCCCTGGGAAAGGTTCAGTTCACGAACCAGGTCGGACTTGCTGACGGTGAATTCCATTGACGCGTGCTCCGTGTTGGTTAGTTCCGGTTTCTGTTCTGGTATCTAAATGCTTTACATATAGAACCGGAATCGTAGGGGCTGTGGAAATGTTGGTATCTCTCTAAATTATACAAAACTTTATCCCTTGCTGCTGCCATCGGGTTGTTCAAAACCGGTGCAAGGCGGGCGCCGGTTCCCACAGGGGCGGGGTTTCCCAACGGCGTCCACATGGGGATGTGGACGGCTTGTGTGGAAAACCCAGGAAGGTCAGTGAAATGAGTCGGTTAGGTTGTGGAGAAGGCTGTTGAGATCGTGATCCTTCTGGCGGCGCAGTTCGATCTTCTGGATGGAGTGGAGGACTGTGGTGTGGTGCTTGTTGCCGAACATGCGGCCGATTTCGGGCAAGGAGGCGCCGGTGAGCTCCTTGATCAGGTACATGGCGATCTGGCGGGGGTAGCTGATGCTGTGGGCGTTGGTCTTGGCTTTGAGCTGCTGGGGCTGGACGTTGAAGCGCTCGGCGACGGCCTTGATGATGTGGTCGGAGTTGGTGCGCTTCTCCGGGGCATGCACCATGTGCTTCAGCATCTGCTGCGCCATGGAGAGGGTAATGGGCGACGATGTCATCGAAGAGTAAGCGATCAGTTTTACAAGCGCGCCTTCGAGTTCACGGACGTTGCTTTTGGTCTTGGTGGCAATGAAGATACGGACGTCATCGGGCAGGCGTACGCCTTCGGCCTCGGCCTTCTTGTCGAGAATGGCCATCTTGGTTTCGAGGTCGGGAGGGGAGACGTCCACCATGAGGCCCCATTCGAAGCGGGAGCGGAGGCGGTCGACGAGGTTGGGGATCTCTTTGGGTGACGTATCGCAGGAGATGACAATCTGCTTCTGGTGTTCGTAGAGTTCGTTGAAGGTGTGGAAGAACTCTTCCTGGGTGCGTTCGCGGCCGGCAAGGTTCTGGATGTCGTCAACCAGCAGGACGTCGGCGGTGCGGTAGTGCTGGTGGAACTGGGGCATCCGCTCGGTCTTGATGCAGTTGATCATCTCGTTCATGAAGCGCTCGCTGGAGGTATAGACGATGCGCATGCCGGCGTAGCGGTTCTTGAGCTGGATGCCGATGGCGTGCATGAGGTGAGTCTTGCCCATGCCGACGCCGCCGTAGATGAACAGCGGATTGTAGCTGCTGGAAGGATTGGTGGCCACCGCGTGGGCGGCTGCGTGGGCGAACTGGTTGCAGGAGCCGACCACAAAGCTATCGAACGTGAACTTCGGGTTGAGGGTACTGGTGGAGCCCGGGGCGGGCGCGACTACGGGTTGGGAAGGCGGAGGTGGTTCATGCAGGGCGACCGGACGGGGCGCGCCGGAGGCGACGGTAATGTACTGGATGCGGGTGATGGGCAGGCCGAGGCTCTGGATCGCGTTTTCCACATGGCTGCGGTACTCGTTTTCAAGCCAGTCACAGGCGTATTCGTTGGGTACCTGGACACGCAGGAGAGAATCGGAGGCGGATTCCTGGACCGTTTTACTCACCCAGATCTGGTAGGCCTCGGGCGTTAACTCGACAGCCAGTTTCTGTTTGATCCGGTCCCAATAGTTCATACCTGCTCCACTTCCCCAACACCCGCGCACAGAATTCCCACAGCTTTTCCACAACTGTGGAAAACAAGTGTGATCTTCCGTGATGTTTCCGTTAATGCCGCCCCATCGCGAATAGGGCGGAAGGTGAGTTAACCCGGGGGCTGCATACCTTGCGGACCATCAGCATAACATACTCACCGTGCGGCGCAAGGCCGCTTTTCTCAAAATATATCCATCCTGTTTTCAATGGGTTACGAAGGCGTTACGAGCGACAACTGTAGAACGGGGCGCCTGTCAAGAGGCCTTCGGATAATCGTATACACCGATTCGTAACGCCTTAGTAGCCCTTGACTTTGTCGACTATATTGCGAAGCGGTTCCCCCTTAGCGAAACGCGCCACATTGTCGAATACCAGTTCGCGGTACCGTGCATCCCGTTGATCGGACACGGTGGCGATGTGGGGTGTAATGACAACGTTATCGAATTTCCACAATGGGTGACCCTTGGGAAGGGGCTCCGGGTCGGTGACATCGAGGCCGGCGCCGGCCAGACGCTTGGAATCGAGCGCTTTGACGAGCGAGGGTGTGTCGTAAAGCTTACCTCGGGAGACGGCGACGAACCAGGCCCCCTTCTTCATCAGGTCAAACTGCTTGGGACCGATCATGCGCTCGCTCTGGGGGGTGTGAGGGGCGGAAACGAAGATGACGTCGGCTTTGGGCAGGACGGTGTCGATGCGGTCCGGGGGAACGACGTAGCTGATTGCGGGATGGAAGGGGACGTCCTTGGGGTCGACACCAATGACAGTCATGCCGAAGCCCTGGGCGCGGGTGGCGATTTGGGAGCCGATACCGCCGACCCCGATCACCACCGCCGTTTTGCCCCGTAGTTCGATAGCCTTCCAGTCGCCTTTGGGCCACTCTTCCTTGGCGCGGTCGGCGGCGGCGCGGGTGATGCCGCGGGTCATGGCCAGGAGAAGGGCAAAGGCGTGATCAGCGATTTCCGGCCCTTGGATGATCTTGCCGTTGGTGAGGGTGACGTTGGAGTTGATGAATTCCGGAAAACGATAACCTTCGACGCCAGCGCTGTAGATGTGGACCCAGCGAAGCTTTTTGGCGGCCGTGAAGACCGTGGGGTTGATGGTGCCAAGGATAGCGTCGGCATCGGCGGCGTCGGTGGCGAGGGTATCGGTCTTGGAAGCGACGAAGGTGGCGTTCGGGGCCACCTGCTTCAGTTCCGGAATCCAGGCTACGCCCTGGCCGGTGACGACGATCTTGACGGGCTGCTGGGCTAAGGCAGCGGTAGCGAGGACGGAAAGCAGGGCAAGCAATCGCATGGGTTACCTCCAAGGTAAGAGAAGTGCTGATTCTATCAACGCGGCGCTATTGGCGGCGCGGAGCCGGCTTGCGCACGAGCTGCGGTGGGAAGGCCGCGTTGCCGGGCTTATCGGGGTTGCGGAGATTGGACTGGTTCCCGGTGTCGGGATAGAGCGGGATCTGCATACCGCCCGTCTGGCTGAGGATTTCGAACAGGCGCTTGTTCATCTGCTGGATGATGGGCCGGTGCTCTTCCGAGAAGATGAGGTTGTTGGTTTCGTAGGGGTCCGTCTGCAGGTCGTAGAGTTCGTCGATGTCCCAGATTCCGTGGGCGTGGATGTACTTGTAGCGGTCGCCGCGCAGGGCGTGGATGGTGGGTGTCTGGGGGAAATTGCGTTCCCAATAGTATTCATAGAGGAACTCGGTGCGCCAGGGTTTCGATTCGCCTTTAAGCAGTGGGAGGAAGCTGGTTCCATCCAACCCCGCGGGAATGGCGGCACCGGCGGTTTCAAGTACGGTTGGCATCACATCCAGGTTGGCGATGACCTGCGGTATGACAGTGCCTGGTTTGATGAGATCGGGGCAATGCGCCAGCATAGGCACGCGCATGGATTCCTCATAGGCGGTTCGCTTGTCGATGAGTCCATGTTCTCCAAAGGCGAAGCCGTTGTCGCCCATATAGACGATGAGCGTGGAATCGAGCTGCCCGCGCTGGTGGAGAAAGTCGAGGATCCGGCCGACGCTATCATCGACGGCGCAGAGGGTTTCGGCGTAGAGGCGGTAGTACTCGGCGACGCTGAGATCAGAATGGTAGGGAAAGTCGACGCCATGCCAGGAGTTGCGCTGATTCTGCACCCACATGGGCCGATTACGGGCGTTATCTCCACTGGCATCCATGCTGATGGGCGGCTTGAAGGGCTTGTCTTTGAACCTGCCCTTGTGGCGGTCGGCGGGGATGAAGTCGCCGTGCACGGCTTTGTGACTGAGGTAGAGGAAGAAGGGCTGCTCTTTGGGAAGTCCCCCGGCCCATTCCAGGGCGTAATCTGTCAGTTCATCGGTGATGTAGCCCTTTTGTGCGACCTTTTTGCCATTTACGTTGAGGCCGTTGCGGCCGGGGTCATACGTGCCTTGGCCTTTAAAGCTGACCCACTGGTGGAAGCCGGGCTGCGGCTCGTCGTCGACACCGCCCATGTGCCATTTGCCGAAAAAGCCGGTTTTATAGCCGGCCTTTTGGAGCAGTTCGGGGAAAAACCGAGTGCCGCGCGGAATAGGAGTGTTGTTGTCTACGATTTTGTGCTTGTGGGCGTAGACGCCGGTGAGGACAGTGGCGCGGCTGGGTGAGCAGAGGGCGGTGGTGACGAAGGCGTTCTTCAGATGGGCACCACGCCGCGCGAGCGTATCGAGATGCGGAGTTTCGAGCCATTCCTGGCCTTTCAGAAAGCCCATGGCATCGTAGCGATGATCATCGGAAAGGATGAAGATGACGTTGCGGCGCGGTTTTGCCTGGGCATTTGCCAGGGGAGCCGCGGACATGGTGGAGAGAAGAGATCTGCGTGTCATGGGCGATGGTTTTACGGGATACGGATTGCTTTGGCTTTGGCGCGAAGGAGGTCGGCTTGGGCGACGTCACCGGTTTGCTGGAGCAGGTCGGCGACGGCGTTCATGTTGGTGACGAGTTCTTTTTGCAGGTCGGCGTCCTTCGGGGAGGCTTCGGCGAGTTGCTGGCGGAGGCGCAGGGCTTGCTGCTGGCTGCGTAGGGCGGCAGGGAGGTCGGGGGTATTGACTCTCGCCTGGGTTTCACCAAGCGTCTCATAGGCGCGGGCGAGTTGACGTTCGACGGCCCGCACAGATAGTTCCCCGTTTTGTATGGCACGCTGCGCCTGGTTCACCGCGAGGGCGACTACTATCATGGGCACGATGAGCAGGAAGGCGACGAAGGCGGCGGCAGTCTTGTTCCGCTGAAAGAACTTGGCGACGACGTAAGGTGTGCTTTGTTTGCGGGCGATGACCGGGAGTCCGGCCAGATAGCGGCGGATGTCTTCGGCAAATTGGGCAACGGAGGCGTAGCGGCTGGTGGGGTTGCGATCGAGCGCTCGCTGTAGGATGCAATCGAGGTCACCTTCGAGCGAGGCCTGCAGCTTTTTGGGATGTGCGTGGCGGAGCTTGGCGACGGTTTCCGTGCTGCCGTCGGAGCGGACGACGGCCTGGCTGGCCTTGTCAGCGTCGCGGGTGACCATCGCCTGCAGGACGGCGGCCCGATCATCGAAGACATAGGGATGGCGTCCGGTGAGCAGGTTGAATAGTACGACGCCAAGTTGGTAGACGTCGGTGGCGGTGGTGACCCCATCGCCGCGAACCTGTTCCGGGCTGGCGAACTCCGGCGTCATCATCCGGAGGCCCGTGGCAGTGCGTTCCAGCGGCTGGGCGGAGTTGGGATTGAGGAGTTTGGCGATTCCGAAGTCAAGCAGCTTTACGGTGCCATCGCGCTTCACCAGGATGTTGTTGGGTTTGAGGTCGCGATGGATGACCAGGTTCTGGTGTGCATGCTGGACGGCGGCGCACACCGGAAGGAAGAGCCGCAGGCGTGCGAGGAGATCCAACTCATTGCGATCACAATAGGTATCGATAGCTTCGCCCTCAACATACTCCATGACGAGGTACGGCAGGCCATCGGGAGTGGCACCGCCATCTAAAAGTGCGGCGATATTAGGGTGATCGAGATTGGCCAGGATCTGCCGTTCGCGGAGGAATCGTTCGGTGACGTTGGCGTTGTCGCGATCGCGAAGGACCAGCTTGATGGCGACTTGTTTACGATACTGGTCGTCGGCGCGGGAGGCGAGATAGACGGCACCCATTCCGCCTCGGCCGAGTTCCCGCTGAATCTCGTACTGGCCGACGCGGTTGGGTGGCGGGGCTTCCGGCGCTTCGAAGAGCTTGGATACGGATTCGACAGGCGAGTTATCCAGGAAAAGCGTGCTCTGGTCGTCGGAGTGGAGGAGCGCTTCCACCTCGCGCCGGAGCGCATCGTCATTCCAGCAAACCTGGGCGAGAAAGACGGCGCGATGCTCGGCCGGCAGATCGAGCGCGCGGTTGAAGATGGACTTGACCTTCTGGTAACGCTCCGGGCTGTTGCTCATCGCGGCTACAGGACATTGTAAGCATGGGTGGTCAGGTCCAGTCGCGCCAGAGGGTGGCAATGCTGTAGATACTGGCGGCGGAGAGCAGCAGGCCGGGCAGTCGCGCGCCGCTCAGGAAAAGGCCCAGGGAATGGAATAGGAGGATGCCCATCAGGCAGAAGCCAGCGATGCGCGCCCAGGCCTGGTGCGCTTCGATGCCCCGCGCGGTGAAGAAGAGCAGGACGGAGAAGGTGACGACGGCGGCCGTGGCGGCGGTGAGCAGCAGACAGACGTAGAAGCCGAACGCGCCCAGCAGCGAGAAGGCTTTACCCATCAGGTAGGCACCCCATTCGATGCCGCGGATGAGCGTGTCGGACGAGGCTGGCCGTTGTAGCGGTGGGACCTTCGTCAGATAAAGTTGCAGAGTGTTCGCCGCGAAGTAGAAGAAGGCCAAAAGGGAGGGAATGCCAAGGAGGAAGGCGGTTCCAAAAAAGCCGTTGGTGACCAGGGTGAGGTGCCGCATTTCGCTGTCTCACCAGATGCAGGCGCGAAACGTGCCGTAAAAAGCGCAACGGTCCAGCCGGGAAGACAGGCCGCACCCCTATCCTCCCTGCCAGACCGATGTTGCCGTTGGCTGCAAGCTGCCGAGATGGTCGTTACTTTGGTGATGTAATCCGCTTACGCGCGGGACCGTTGTGACCGGGGCTGCTTGAACCGCCGTCAATAAGTAACGCGCAATTGCATGGGGAATTCCCTCAGTGTGAGGGACGTGATTTCAGATCGGAAAGTTGCGTGTGAAGCCAGGCGCGGGCTGAACGCCATTCGCGTTCGATGGTGGCGGTGGAGATGCCCATCACTTCCGAGACTTCTTCGGTAGTCAGGCCGCCGAAGAAGCGGAGTTCCACGATACGGCTCTGACGCGGGTCCAGCCGTTCGAGTTCCTTGAGGGAATCGTCCAAGGCGACGAGCGTGACTTCGCGATCCGGGAAGTGATTGATGACATCGTCCAGCGAGAGCTTAGATGCGTTGCCGCCGCGCTTCTGGGCGTGGTGGGCGCGGGCGTGTTCCACTAGGATGCGGCGCATCAACTGCGCGGCGACACCAAAGAAGTGCGCACGGTTCTTCCAATCGACGCGGGTCTGGTCCACCAGCTGCATGTAGGCTTCGTGAACCAGAGCCGTGGCTTGCAGGGTGTGATTGGAGCGCTCGCGGCGCATGTAGGCTCCGGCGATACGGCGGAGTTCCTGATAGACGAGCGGCAGAAGTTGTTCGGCTGCCTCGGCGCGCCCGCTCTTCAGCTCGCTGAGCAACAGCGTGACGTCATGGTTTGGATCGGGCACGGCGAGCCTCCGGGTCTGCGCGCGAACAGAATGGTAGGGACGGGCAGATTCGAACTGCCGACCTGTCGCTTAGGAGGCGACCGCTCTATCCATCTGAGCTACGTCCCCACGTTTTCTACATTCTACCAGCGCTTCAAGCCCTTGCGACCGATGTCGCGGCGCACCTGCATTCCATCGAAGTGGATGCAGTCTACCCCACGATAGGTATTCGCGATAGCATCGGCGAGGGTGGCTCCGCGGCTGGTGACGCCGAGAACGCGACCGCCGGCGGTTTTGAGGATGCCGTTTTCGCGCTTTGTGCCGGAGTGGAAGACGGTGGCCCCGGTGTCTTGCGCTTCGGGGATGCCTCGGATCTCGTCGCCGGTGCGGGCGGTGTCGGGGTAGCCGTGGGAAGCCAGGACCACGCAGACCGATGGGTCCTGGTGCCAGGTGATCTTCGCGCCTTCGAGACTGCCGTTCGCGAGGCGCTGTAGCGTGTCGGCGAAACCTGTGTCGATGCGGTGGAGGAGGCTTTGGGTTTCGGGATCGCCGAGGCGGACGTTGAACTCCAGCACCTTGGGGCCGGCCGCGGTCATCATGAGGCCCGCGTAGAGGAAACCGCTGAAGGGATTGCCCGTACGTGCCATGTATTCGAGGGTGGGGTAAATGATGCTCTGCATCACGCCGGCCTGCTGATCAGCGGTGAGGATGCGGCCGTCGGAATAGGAGCCCATGCCGCCGGTGTTCGGGCCGCGGTCGCCATCGAAGATGGTCTTGTGATCTTGGGAGGCTTCGAGCGGGAGGGCGCGTTTGCCGTCGGCCAGGACGATGAAGCTGGCTTCTTCGCCGACGAGGAACTCTTCGATGACGAGGTTTGGGCCCAGGGAGGAATCCAGCTGCTGGAGGGCGGCTTCGGCCTCGGCAGCATTTTGGGCGATGATCACGCCTTTGCCGGCGGCGAGTCCGTCAGCTTTGAGCACGATGGGGAAGGCGGAGGATTCCAGGATCTGGCGGGCTTCGTCGACGGAGCGGGTAGCGTGGAAGGCGGCGGTGGGGATGCCGGCCGCGTCTAAGGTTTGCTTTGCAAAGATCTTGCTGCCTTCAAGTTGTGCCGCGGCCTGGGTGGGGCCGACTACCGGGATGCCGTTCGCGCGGAGGAGGTCGGAAACGCCGGCGACCAGCGGAGCTTCCGGGCCGATGACGACGAAGTCGGGCGCGACGGCTTTGGTGGCGGTAAGGTAGTCTTCGGGCTTAGGACCGGGCGGCGGGACGCGGGTCGACACCGTGTCCATGCCGGGGTTGCCGGGGCAGGTGTACACGTCCGCTCCGTCCGCCTGAAGGCGCCACGCAATGGCGTGCTCGCGGCCGCCGCTACCGATGATCAGAACTTTCAAATGCTTCGTCTCCTAAAATTGGATAAGTAGGCATGATGCCAAATCTGGGACGTTCCGTGAAGTACGACGTGATTGTGGTGGGCGCTGGGCATGCCGGCGTCGAGGCGGCTCGCGCCTGTGCGCGGATGGGATTGAAGACCGCTCTGGCCACCATGAACATTGATTTGATCGCGCAGATGTCGTGCAATCCGGCGATTGGCGGAATCGCAAAGGGCCACCTGGTGCGGGAGGTGGACGCGCTGGGCGGCGTGATGGGCGAGGTTACGGATGCGGTTGGCATCCAGTTCCGGCTTTTGAATACCAGCCGCGGGCCAGCGGTGTGGTCGCCCCGGGCGCAGTGCGACAAGAAGCAGTACCGGCTGCGCATGCGTGAGGTGTTGGAGAAAGAGCGGAATCTGCGGATCCTGCAGGCGGAGGCAGCTGGGTTGCTGCTGGAGGGCGAGTACCCGAATCGGCGGGTGTTGGGGATCGCGCTGCGGGATGGGCGGTCGTTGACGAGCCAAGCCACTATTATCACGAGTGGGACGTTCCTGAATGGGCTCGCCCATGTAGGTGAAAATACTTACACTTGTGGGCGGAATGGCGAGCCGGCGTCGCAGGCGTTGGGCAATGAGATTCGGACGCTGGGATTGCAATGGACACGGTTGAAGACCGGGACGCCGCCACGTTTGGATGGGCGTACCATCGACTGGTCGCGATTTGAGCCGCAGGGTGGAGATGCCGAGCCGACTCCGTTCAGCTTCCTGACGGGGAAGATTGAGCGGGAGCAGGTGAAGTGCTACATCGCCTATACGACACCGGAGACGCACGAGATTCTGCGCGACAGTGTGGCGCGGTCGCCGCTGTATAGCGGGCAAATTGAAGGGGTGGGCCCACGATACTGTCCTTCTATAGAGGATAAGGTGATTAAGTTTCCGGACAAGACACGGCACCAGTTGTTTCTGGAGCCGGAGGGTCTGGATACGTATGAGATCTATGTGAACGGTTTGTCCACCAGCATGCCGTTGGACGTGCAAGTGCGGGTGCTGACCAGCGTTCCGGGGCTCGAAGAGGCGGAGATGATGCGGCCGGGGTATGCGATTGAGTACGACGCGGTGGATCCCCGGGAGCTGGATCATCGGCTGATGGTGAAATCGATTGCCGGGCTGTTCCTGGCGGGACAGATCAATGGGACGTCGGGGTATGAAGAAGCTGCGTGTCAGGGTTTGCTGGCGGGGATCAATGCTGCGTCTTGGGTAGGGGATCAGGATGCCGTGGTATTGGACCGGGCGCAGGGGTATGCGGGGATTCTGATCGACGACCTGATCACGAAGGGCGCGGATGAACCGTACCGGATGTTCACCTCACGCGCGGAGTTTCGGCTGAACTTGAGGATCGACAATGCGGATGAGCGGCTGACGCCGGTGGCAATCCGGTGTGGGCTGGCGAGTTCGGAGCGGGAGGCGTTGTATCGTCGGAAGCGGGAGCAGAAGTTGCGGCTCCTGCCGATGTTGCAGACCCAGCGGGTGATTGCGGAGGACTTTGGGTTGGCGCGCGATGAGCGGCCGACTTACGCGGATTGGTTGAAGCGGCCGGAGTCAAAGATCGGGCAGTTGGCGGGCGCAATCGCGGGAATGCTGGGAGAGGAGCCAGCGCCAGGCCTACTGGATACAGTGGAGACGGAGTGCAAGTACGCCGGCTATATTGGCCAACAAGAGCGGCAGGTGCGACGGCTGCGGGATTCCATGGAGCGGCCGATTCCGGCTGGGATGGATTATGGGACGATTCCCGGTTTGAGCCGGGAGGTGGCCGAGAAACTGGCTCGCGTTGCACCGGCGACATTGGGGCAGGCAGCTAGGATTCCTGGAGTTACGGCGGCTGCGGTTGCGGTGTTAGAGATCTATATCAGGCTTCGGGCGGACGGGTAGGGCACTGTTTCACGTGGAACGTGAGAGGCATCCCGGAAGACTTCCTGCCTCGCAATAGCCCCAGCGGCCTCTGTGAGGTGAGGGTCGCGCGTGTTTCGCGCAGTGCTGGGCGCTGTGATTGGGGGCATTGACCACCAGAACAGTACGCGACACCTTGCGGACGACTTCGACACGGGACTAGCAGGGATCAGAGGTGGCGTGCAACTGTCACTTTACAGAGCGCGACTGGGCGCCTGTTTTGTTAGCCCTAGCCACGCCGTCGAGAGGTTCCACGTGCGACGCACCCGCGACCCTAGCGCTGAACAGCTGATCATCCAGTGCGCGGAACCAGAAACATGCCGCTCGAAAATCTCCCGGAGCGCCGCCACCGCGACCCCAGAGGGATCACCGCCACTCAGACGGGCGAATGAGACGCTGCGCGAGGCCGTCAGCCGCGCCTGCGAAACCAGACACAGATCGACTCGCACCTGCTACAGGCGCCCCACGATCGGACGAAATGCACCGCCGTCGAGACGTCAGTTGTACCGACGTGAACGTCCCAAGCCGACCGTCCCCTGCGATCCGGGACTCAAGGTTGGCGTTCCGAAGTCGGGCAGAAGGGCCCACCGGGGGCCCGTCAACCACGGCAATCATTCCTCCGGACCTAACCCGCCTAGAGCCCACCTTCCGCACCGAGGTCGTGCGAAAGGGACCGGAGGGCAATAGTGACATCGAGCCGGGCCGCCAGTCTGAGTCGAGACGCGCCTACGAATCGGCCCACCCCGCCCAACAGAATCTGAGGAAACCTCGATCAACCCGAGCGCGAGCAGCGAGGATGTGTTCCACGTGAAACCTCTCCCCCAATCCCCAATACCCGCCTCAACCACCCTTTCCGACGCCACCGACTGTTCCACGTGAAACCTGTGCTAGCATAACCTTTCCAAAGCACCTCACCCCATGGCCAAAACCATCGCCATTACCAACCAGAAAGGCGGCGTCGGTAAAACTACCACCGCCATAAACCTATCCGCATCCCTGGCCGCCAACGATATCAAAGTCCTCCTAGTCGACATCGACCCGCAGGGCAACGCCACCACCGGCCTCGGTATCACCAAAACACCGGACCAACTCACTACATACAACGCCCTCGTTGGAACTGACCATCTATCGGACATCCGCCACACCACCCAGTGTGAAGGCCTTGACATCATCCCGGCCGACCGCAACCTTGTAGCAGCCAATATTGAACTGGTAGACATTCCGGAGCGAGAGTCCCGCCTGCGAGCGAAGATCCAGGAAATCGCCAAGGACTATGCCTACATCATCATCGATTGCCCGCCCGCCCTCGATCTCCTGACCCTCAACGCACTCGTAGCCGCCGATGCGGTCCTGATCCCAATCCAGTGCGAGTTCTTCGCCCTCGAGGGAATCTCGCAACTGCTTGATACCGTAGAACGAGTCCGGGAATCCTTTGGCCATGCCCTCGATATCCAGGGTATTCTTCTTACCATGTACGATGACCGCGCGAACCTCACTCGCCAGGTAGCGGCCGACCTCAAAGACTTCTTCCAGGACCAAGTCTTCAAGACCGTCATCCCCCGCAGCATTCGGCTAGCCGAAGCTCCCAGCCACGGTAAGCCGATTCTCCTCTACGATCCCCGCTCCAAAGGCGCTGAGAGCTACATCCAACTCGCAAAAGAGATTCTGACGAATGAACAAGCCGCAAGACAATCCACGCAAAGTGCTAGGTAAGGGGCTCGCCGCGCTCCTCCCGACCAAACCGGTGCAATCTCCGGCCGGTGCAGCCCCAGCGCCATCGCCCGCCGCCGCTATGGCTCCCCCTCCGCCGCCCGAGAAGGTACTTGTCAGCAACGGGACCCCAATTAGTATCCCCATCGATCGGATCGACCCCAATCCCTTGCAGCCCAGGTCCGTATTCCAACCCGACCGCCTCCGCGAACTCTCCCAGTCCATCGAGGCCAACGGCATCATCCAGCCCATCATTGTCCGCGCCCTCGGGGACCGCTACGAGCTCATCGCCGGCGAACGCCGCTGGCGCGCTGCCCGCATGGCTGGCCTTACCGAAGTTCCCGTCGTCATCTCCAACGTCGCCAACGATCACCTGCTCGAAGTCAGCCTGATCGAAAACATCCAACGCGAGGACCTGAACCCCATCGAAGTAGCCCAAGCCTTCGACCGCCTGCACCGCGAGCATCAACTCAGCCACGAAGATATTGCCCGCCGCACCGGCAAGGACCGCACCACCGTCACCAACACCCTCCGCCTGCTGAAACTGCCACCCGACGTACAACTCCTCATTAACGAGCATCGCCTCAGCATGGGCCAGGCGCGTGCGATCCTCGGCCTCACCACACCCGACGAACAACGCCAGATGGCCGACAAGGCCGTTTCGCAAGGCATGTCCGTCCGTCAGGTGGAGCGTGCCGTTCAGAAAATCAACGAACCTCGCCAGGAAGAGCCAGTTGACGAAAAGAAGCAAGACCCGAACGTCCGCGCAGCCGCCGAGGAGCTCGAACGCGCCCTCGGCACACGGGTGCGCATTATTGAAAAGTCGGAGCAGAGGGGAAGGATCGAAATCGAGTACTTCTCCCAGGATGACCTGGACCGGCTCTACAACCTGATCTTGGAGAAGAAGTGAAGGAAGGGGGTGGTGCCGGCGGTAGGACTCGAACCTACGAACCTACGGATTATGAGACCGTCGCTCTAACCAACTGAGCTACGCCGGCGCAGCGATAACCACTCACCAGACTACAGAACCAGCACCCCTTTCGTCAACGCGCGAAACTATTGGACACTATGAGTAGCCCCTCCGTATGTTCGACCAAGTGACCGATCCGGTAGTCGAGTTCAACCAGGTCTCGAAAAGCTACCCCATCTACGAAAAACCCGGCGATCGCCTTCTGGAGTTGGTCACCCTAAATCGCACCACGCGCCATCGCGACTTCTGGGCTCTCCGGGACGTCAGCTTCCGCATCCGCCGCGGCGAAACCTTCTGCGTGATCGGCGAGAACGGCTCCGGCAAGAGCACCATGCTCCAGATCGTTGCCGGCATTCTCCAGCCCACCAGCGGCAAAGCCAACATCAAAGGGCGCGTCGCCGCGCTGCTCGAACTCGGCTCCGGTTTCAACCCGGAGTTCTCCGGCCGCGACAACGTCTATCTGAATGCCGCGATCCTCGGCCTCTCCTCCGCCGAAATCGACCGCCGCTATAAGGACATCGAGGCCTTTGCCGAGATCGGCGAGTTTATCCACCAACCCGTAAAGACCTACTCCAGCGGTATGATCGTGCGGCTGGCGTTCTCCGTCGCCATCCACGTCGATCCCGAGATCCTCCTGGTCGACGAAGCCCTCGCCGTCGGTGACATCTACTTCCGCCAGCGCTGCATGCGCAAAGTGCACGACCTCCGGAATAAAGGCGTTACCATCCTCTTCGTCTCCCACGCCATCGGCGACGTAAAGGCGATCGGCGACACCACCCTGTGGCTGGATAAAGGCACGGTACGGGAACTCGGCCCGACCGATATCGTCGTTTCCAAGTACCTGGCCGCCATGGTCCAAAAGGACTCCGCCTACCTCGAACTGAAGCATCGCTCCACCGCCGACCGCGAACTCAGCAACGTTGGCGACACCGTAGTTCAAGGCATACCCAACATCGACCATCGCTACGGCGACGGCCGCGCGCAGGTCATCGGCATCAGCGTCCTCGACCAGTACGGCGCCCCGCTGTACCTCCTGGAACCCGCGCAGCGCATCATCGTCCGCATCAGCGTGCAGGCCAAGGAGGAGGTACAAAACCCCATCGTCGGCTTCATGCTCCGCAACCACCTCGGCATCGACTTCGCCGGCACCAACACCGCGCGGGAAGGCCACGAACTGCCCCCCATGAACCCCGGCGACATCTTCACGGTCGACTTCCTGGTCGACCTCCCCGAGCTCTATCCCGCCCACTTCTCCTTCTCGCCCGCCATTGCCGACGGCACACTGCACTACTACAAGAACTGCGACTGGATCGACAACGCGCTAACGCTCCAGATGAGTCACGGCGAAGGCCAAGTCTATGGCTATCTCCATATGCCATGCCGCGTCGAACTATCCGGCTTCCGCGAAACCAAACACAAGCAGATCGCCACGGAGACCACCCTTGGCTGAGTTCACCGGCGAGCGCGTCATTCCCGGCCAGGTCGAGCCTGACCTCTGGAACGAACACATGGCGCGCTATCACTTCGCGGCGCGGCTCGCCCGGCAGAAGCGCGTGCTCGATGTCGCCTGCGGCGCCGGCTACGGGTCGGCGGAACTGGCACAAGTGGCACGCTCAGTCACCGGCATCGACGTTGCGCTCGAAGCCGCACAGTTCGCGGACAGCCATTACGCCCGTTCGAATACGCGCTTCTTAACCGCGTCCGCTGAAACCCTCCCCTTCCGCGACGCCAGCTTCGACCTGATCGTCGCCTTCGAAGTCATCGAACATCTCCACAACTACCAGGCCCTGCTCCAGGAAGCCCGCCGCCTCATCACGCCAACCGGCCAGTTCATCGTCTCCACGCCCAACAAGAGCTACTACCAGGAAAGCCGCGCGAAGTCCGGCCCGAATCCCTATCACGTTCACGAGTTCGAATTCGATGAGTTCCGGCAACTGCTGCAGTCCGTTTTCCCGCACGTCTCCCTCTTCTTTCAGAACCATACCAGCAGCGTGACCTTCCAACCCGAGTCGGCCGCGCACTCCTTCGAAGTCCGTGCCGAGGCAGGCACCGCGGCCCCGGCCGAATCGCACTTCTTTCTGGCCGTGTGCGCCGCCGCCCCCCAGATCGGCGCCCCGAACTTCGTCTTCCTTCCCGCCACCGCCAACACCCTCCGCGAGCGCGAGCAGCACATCCGCCTGCTGGAGCAGGAACTCGCCACCAAGTCCGCTTGGTTAACGAAAGCCCTCGACGACCATCGCCTGCTGGTCGATCAACACGCCAAGCAGACCGCCGAGCTCCAACAGCGTAATCTCTGGGCCCAACAATTAAACCAGCAACTGGAAGCCTCCGGCGCACGAGTCGCACAGTTGCAGGACGAACTTGCTGCCGAACAGGCCAGCGCCAGGGAAACCGTGGCCCAGTACGAAGCCAAGCTCGCCGAACTCGACAAAGACCTAGTCGACCGTACCAACTGGGCCATCGAGACCGAACGCCGCCTCACCGAAGAGCTGAAGCAACGGGGCGAGGAGCTGGTCAAGTGTGTAGCACTCTTGCAGGAGTCAGAGAAGCTCGCCGAAGAGCGCACCAACTGGGCCCTCGCTTTGCAGAAAGAGATCGAAGAACTCCAGGCGAGGCTTAGCGCGGTCTCGGCATCCAGGTGGTATCGCATGGGAAGGACTCTTGGGTTAGGCCCAGAGCTGCGCCAGCAATAATGATCTGGCGTCTCCTTTTGGGTCTACCGCTAGCCGTCCTGTCACCTCTTCTCCTTTTGTTCTCCCTTGTCCCACTGTGGCTAACCGATCTCGTCGCTGCCATCTTCGGCCGAAAAGACCGCTACGTCGACACGCGACCGGACACCTCAGCCGCATCTGTCGTCATCCCCAACTGGAACGGCCGTGACCTCATGGAGAAGTACCTGCCCTCGGTCGTTACTGCCATGGCCGGCAACCCGCGCAACGAAGTCATCGTCGTCGACAACGGCTCACAGGATGGGTCCGCCGAATATCTCAAAACCAACTTCCCCACCGTCAAGGTAGTCGCCCTACCCAAAAACCTTGGCTTCGGCGAAGGCTCCAACACCGGCTTCCGCGCCGCCCGCAACGACATCGTGGTGTTGCTCAACAGCGACATGCGCGTGGCGCCGGACTTCCTGCAGCCCCTGCTCGACGGCTTCCACGATGAGCATGTCTTCGCCGTCTCCTGCCAGATCTTCTTCAGCGACCCGAACAAGAAGCGCGAAGAAACAGGCCTGACGCAGGCGTGGTGGGACAGCGGCCGCATCGGCGTCCGCCACCGGCTGGCGGACGAGATCCAGCAGCCCTTCCCGTGCTTCTACCCCGGAGGCGGCTCCAGCGCCTTCGATCGCCGCAAATTCCTCGAACTCGGTGGCTTCGATCACTTGCTGGCGCCCTTCTATCTGGAAGACACCGACCTCGGCTTCGGCGCGTGGAAGCGCGGCTGGAAGGTATACTACCAACCGAAGAGCCACGTCTGGCACGAACATCGCGGCACCATCGGTCGCACCCATTCCCGCGCCTACATCAACAACATCATCCAGAAGAACTTCCTGCTGTTCCTCTGGAAGAACATCCATGAGCCGAAGAAGCTGCTGGTGCACTTCTTCCGTACCTGGGCCGATGCGTCCGTGACCTACTTCGCCGGCCCTTCTCCGGAGCGTTCGTCCTTCGCCGCGGTTGCGCGCGCGTTCCGCCAGCTACCGCAAGCCATGCGCTCCCGCTGGCGTGCCCGTTCGCTGGCCAACGTCACCGATACCGAAGCCTTCCACCGCACGCTGGGCGGCTATTTCCACGATCGCTTCTCCCGCCACGATCGCAACCCCGAACAGCTCCGCGTTCTGTTTGTATCGCCCTATCCCATCTATCCGCCGGTGCATGGCGGCGGCGTTTTCATGTACGGAACGGCCAAAGCCCTCGCCACCCGCACGGACCTTCACCTGGCCGTCATTCTGGATGAACCCTGGCAGGAGGAACAGCATGAGCCGCTCACCAAGCTATGTCGAACCGCGGCCTTCCTCGCGCGGCCCGATCAGAAAGTCTTCACCTTCGGTGCCCTGGAACCGCACGCCGTCCTCGAGTTCGCCAGCCACGACTTCGAATGGCTGGTGCACCGCTCGCTCTACCTCAACCGCATCGACGTCCTCCAGATCGAGTACACCAACATGGCGCAGTACGCCGGCGATTGGAAGAACATCGTCGTCAGCCACTTCGAACACGACGTCTACTTCCAGTCCATCGGCCGCGGCCTCCAGCAACCCGGCGGCACGCTCCGCAAAGCCAGCGCGGCTTTCGAATACTTGCGCGCCATGCGCTTTGAACTCAACATCCTGGCCAAAGTCGATCTGGTCCAGGTATGCAGCCGCGAAAACCAGGATTACCTCCTCAGCTTCCGGCCGCAACTCAAGCCAAAGATGGACGCCACGCTGCGAGCCGGCATCGACACCACGGCCTACACCTACCATCCCGGCCCGCGCGATCCGTTCACCATGCTGTTCTTAGGCAGCTTCCGCCACCTGCCCAACGCCGAGGCCCTGGACTGGTTCGTGAAACACGTTCTGCCGCATGTCATCGCGCAATGTCCGCAGGCGAAACTCGTCATCATCGGGTCCGACCCGCCGCCGCGCCACTCGCTGCCCATCGACGACAACAACGTCGAGATCCGCGGCTTCGTCGAAGACATCCATGAGCCATTCCGCCGCTACGGCGTCTTCATCTGTCCGATCCTCACGGGATCCGGTGTGCGCGTGAAACTGCTGGAGGCCTTCGCCAGCGGCATTCCGTGTGTCTCGACACGCCTGGGCGCCGAAGGACTGTCGACAGCCGACGGTGAAATCTGCCGCCTCGCCGACGACCCCCGCGAGTTCGCTAACCAGATTGTGCAGCTATTTCAGGATCCGCAATCGGCCGCGCAGATGGTGGAACGCGCGCGCCGCTATGTCACCGAAGAACGCGACATCACTCGTATGACCGAACGCCTCATCGAAGCCTACAAAGGCGCGGTCCGCCGCAAGCGCGGCTCTAAGGCTTAGCGCCCACGTCCTTCTTCAACTGATCCACAATCCGCCGGGCGGTTTTGTCCAGCTCCTTGGGAGTCATGTTCTTCGGCCGTTCAAACGTCGACCACACCACACCGCGATTGCTGCGCTCCACCAGAAAGAAGTTCCCGCGCCCACGGCGGAACGTGGAGATCGGCGTGGGCTCCGCCTCATTCTTCATCAGGTTGCCGCTGGTGCTGGAACCCTTATCATCCTTCTTGTCCTTGTCGTCGGCGGGCGGGGGCGGTGGCGGGTAAAGCTTGCCCCACTGCCGTTCCAGCGCGGGTCCCAGCGAGTCCGTCATCACGGCATCGGCGCTCTTTGGATCCGTGGTCACGGCGTACAGCCCGCTCTGCTGCAGTTGATTGGCAATGTACTGATCAAAGCCGTTCATCATCGGCAATAGGTAGACCGTCTTCACATTGCCAAGCTGCGGATTGGCGGCAAACAGGGCAACCGACGAGAGGAAGAAAAGCAGAAACCGCATCCTTTCATGGTAGCGCCTTCAGCAGAAGCCGCCGGTGGCTGCGTTACCATAACGGGTTCATGCCCACTGGTGCGGAACTGTTTGCTCAAAGCTGCGTGCGTCTCGGGATTCGGGATGTTTTCACGCTCGTCGGAGACCATCTCAACGAAGTCCTGATCGCGATTCAACAGGCGGGCCTGCGTGTCGTCGACATGCGCCACGAATCGGGCGTTACCCACGCTGCCGATGCCTGGGCGCGGCTCCATCGCAAGCCCGCATTGACGCTGGTCACCGGCGGTCCGGGCCACACGAATTCCCTCACCGGCATCGGTACCGCGAACCTTGCCGCCAGCCCGCTGATCGCCGTCAGCGGTTCGCCCTCCACCGCGCTCTCCGGCCGCCAGGTGTTCCAGGTGGTCGACCAGGTCACCATGGCGCAACCCGCCACCAAGTGGAGCGCCGCCGCAAACAACGTCGCCGAGATCCCGTATCTGCTGGGCAAGGCCTACCGCGTCGCCGATGAGGGTCGCAAGGGTGCCGTCCATCTCACCATTCCCGTGAACCTCTTCGCTGGCAAGACCGAAACCGCGCTCCCCATGCCGGAGCCTCTGTCGGCGCCCCTTCTGCCGCCCTCCGCCGCGCAGGTGGAACAGGCCCTCGAAACGCTAAAGGCAGCGCAGCGGCCCGTCGTCATTGCCGGCAGCGGCGTCTGGTGGGCCGGCGCCGAACAGGCCCTTGCCGATTTCATCAACCAGACTCAGCTGCCGCTATTCACCGTCACCTTCGCCCGCGGCATCCTCCCCGATACGCACCCGTGCGTCTTCGGCTATGCCGACCCCGCCATCAACAAGGCCGCCCTCGCCTCCCTGCAGGAAGCCGATGTCGTTCTGGTGCTCGGCAAACGCATCGACTACCGCCTCGCCCTCGGCGGTCCGCGCCTGTTTCAGAAGGACGTCAAGTTCATCCAGGTCGATATCGAGCCGGCGGAGTTCGGCAACGCGCGCCCCTTACAGCAGGCCATCTGCGCCGATGTCCGTACCACGCTGGCCGCCATGACTCCCGCCACCGCCTGGCCGTCCAACGAGGACTGGAAAGCCCGCCTCACGGCACATCGCACCGAATACCAGGCAGGCTTGACCCAACTCGGACAGGACAACGCCGCGCCGCTCCATCCCGCCTCCGTCTTCGCCACGCTCCGCGATGCCCTTCCTAAGGACGTGCTCTACTCCTGGGATGGCGGCGACTTCGTCCATTGGGGCCGCGCCATGCTCCCCGCCATGCAGCCCGGCATGTGGCTCCGGCTGGGGCCCATGGGCACCATCGGCTCGGCACTGCCCAACTGCATCGCACTGCAACTGGCGAATCCCGGCAAGCCGGTCGTCATGATCACCGGTGATGGTTCACTCGGCTTCTACCTGGCCGAACTCGAAACGCTGGTTCGCTACAAGCTCCCGGTCGTCATCATCGTCGGCAACGACGGCGGTTGGGGCCTGGAGCGCGAACTCCAGCGCGAACTGACCGGCTCCACCACGGTGGCCTGCGAGCTCCAGCACACCCGCTACGACATCATCATGAAAGGCTTTGGCGGCGATGGCGAGACCGTCGAACAACTGGCGGACCTCGGGCCCGCGGTCCAGCGCGCCTTTTCCAGCGGCAAGCCCTACCTCATCAACGTGATCGTTCGCGGGTCGCGGTCGCCGTTCACCCAGTGGCAGATCGCCGGCAAGAAATAACGCAGACTACTGCGGCAAAGCGTTCCTGTATCGGCCCCAATTGGCCACCAACTCCCGCACCACAACGTGCCCCACGCGCCACGCGGCTTCCAACGCCGGGATATACGCCGCATAGCTGCCGATCTTCGTCTCAGCCAGGCTTTCCGGCGCCGTGATGCCATCCCGCTGCTGATCGAAATTACTCGCCGTACGCAACACCAGCACACGGCTCCGATCCACCTTGCCCGCCGCCTGCAGGAAGTCCAAAGACTGTAGCGTCCCCGTATCTTCCATCGCCGTAGTCACGTAGTTGGCCTTGCCCTCGCTGTGATAACGCATCCAGTCATTGGCCCATTCGCTCAGCTTGCGCCCATGCCAGAACGTGCTCGACGACATTGTGTCTCCCTTCAGAACGAACGGCGGCCGCACCGCGTTCTTGCGGCTCGCATACCGCGCCCGTTGCTTCTGCATCGCTTCGGTATCCTCCAGCTTCACACCCCTGGTCAGGCGATACGCCCAATCCACCAGCGCGGGCGTCAGCCGGTAGATCTCGCCTTCGTCCGGCGTCCGGCGCGGCAGTTCATACGGCTTCGACTTGCGCAGCGGAATCATCCCAGTCTTCCAATCCGCCGGAATCTCTCGGGCGTCAATCTCATGGCCGAGGTCCCCATCGACAACATACTCCGCCCAAGCCGCCGACCCCAGCGATGCGTCCTCGGGGTCAATGCCCGCAATGCCAGCCACCACCCAATACGCCTTGGTCAAATCAAAGCGCGGATCCAGACCCAGCGCCATTACGGAAGCCGCCGCGCGCGCCGTCCCGATGCCCGTACACATACCCAGCACGCCCTGCTCATTCATGCGCAGGTTGCGCCAGCCCGCGGGGAAGGGAATCACCCGATCCAGCTTCTCGCGTTCCACCCAGTACTGAAACTCCCCAGGCTGATCTCCCGTATCGGCGCCACGTTCAAACATGGTCACCACCACCACCTTCACCGGAATCGGCTGCGCCTGACACAGCAGCGCGCAGCACATCGCCCCCAGCAGCTTCGCGATCAATTCACCCCTCCAGAGGCGCCCCCGCGCGGCGCCGCGTTCTTCACATGCTTGTCGAGCCAGCTCAGCATCTCCCAAATGGCATGCTCCACCGACTCCCGCCCGCGATAGCTGTGCGATTCGTGCGGCAGCATCACCAACCGAGTAACGCCCCCGTTCCCACGCACCGCCTGGTACATGCGTTCCGATTGAATCGGGAACGTGCCGGCGTTGTTGTCCGCCATGCCGTGGATAAACAACACCGGCTCCTTGATCTTGTGCGCATGCATGAATGGCGACATCTTCGAGTAGATCTCCTGCGCCTGCCAGAACGTGCGCCGTTCGCCTTGAAAACCGAACGGCGTCAGCGTGCGGTTATACGCCCCGCTGCGAGCCACACCCGCGCGGAACAAATCCGAATGCGCCAGCAGGTTCGCCGTCATGAAGCCGCCATAGCTGTGTCCGGAAACCCCCACGCGATCCGGATCCGTCACCCCCAACTCCACCGCCTGATCGATGGCGGCCTTCGCCCCCGCCACAATCTGCTCCACGTAAGTGTCATTGGCAACCTGCAAGTCGCCAACAATTGGCAGCGAAGCATTATCCAGAATGGCGTAGCCCGCCAGTGCCATATACAGATGCGAGGCGCCCCGTGGCGAAGTGAAGCGGTTCGCCGTGCTCGAAACCTGCCCCGCCGTGCTGGCATCGTTGAACTCCAGCGGATAGGCCCACACCAGCGTCGGCAACCGCTTGCCTTCGCTGTTCGGCGGCAGATAGAGCGTGAACGAAAGCGGCACCCCGTCATTGCGCTTATAGGTCACCAGCCGCTTCGTCACTTTGCGAAACTCCGGCGCCGGGTCCTGGTAGTTCGTCAATGCCGTACGCCTGCCGTTGTCCAACAGGAAGTAGTTCGGAGGCTCGCTCGCCGACTCTCTTCGCGTGAGCAACCGCGTGCCATCCTGGTTCAGCACAGTCTCCACGGTCTCATACGTGCCCTTCTCACTCTGAAACACCCGCGTCTTTTCGCCGCTCTGCAAATTCACGCGATCGAGGAAAGGATACTCGCCCTCCGCCGAAGCGCCATCGCCTTTGTAGAAAGCATAGTCACCGTTCTGCAGCAGCACCTTCCCACCGGTAGGCAAGGTGTCCAACACCAGGTCGCCAGGGTCCCGGTAGCGGTCGCGCTGCGCGCGGTCATCCACCACCCTGCGAGCACCCGATGCCGACACCAGCGTGCTCCGCGTCCACCGCCGTTCCCTCTGGTTCTCGCTGTACAGATAACCGCCGCCCTTGAGAAACACCAACCCCTCGCCGCGCGCCGCGAAACGATGCTGCACCAACTGCAGCTCCTTGGCTTCGGTAAACGGCGCCATGGCAATCAGGATGCGGTCGCGATTCGTTGCCTTCTCCTTCGGGTTGCCGCCATCCAGCGCCTCCACCCAAACCAGCGCCGCCGGATCCACTGGATGCCAGCGCACCGACCGCGGGCCCACCCGCACGCCATCTTGCGACACGCTATCCGCTAAGGGCAAACTGGCGACGGTATGCACCTTCACTCCAGCGCCGTTCCACACTTCCACCTCCTGCGGAAAACTCTCCCAGGCATACAGCCAGGAAAACGGCCGGTGAATGGAGCGCACCAGAAGATGCGCGTTATCAGGCGCGGGCGTGGTGTGTGTAAGAATGGCGGGCTTGCCCAGCGCCGTAACAGCGCCCGTCACCGCATCCACGCGCACCAACTGCGATGTCGCGTAATACTCAAACAGCTTCTCGTCATGCTCACTCGCCAGCATGTCCTGCAGCGTCCACGTATCGGAGGCGCGCCCGTTCGATTGCTGCACGTTCGGGCCAACCGGCGCGCTCGGTGGCGCGGGCACGGCACCGCGATTGGCAGGCACCGCGCGCGCATACACGGCCTTGCCATCGGCACTCCAGTTGAACGCATCCGGCAGCGTCAGGTTCAGCTTCAGATTCGCCACCGCCTTCACCGTCCCCTCCGTATCGCCGATCCACAACTCCGCACGGTCATCAAACAGCACAGCCATGGCAAAGCGGTCGCCCTTGCCATTCCACTCCGGCTGCAGCAGACGCGCACCCGCGGGGAAGCGCAGTGCCTCGCGTCGCAGGCCTGTCAGCGTCAGCAGCGTCGCAGCCCGGTAGCTGTTCGGATCATGCTGGGCATTGTTGCGCGGATTGATGCGAACCCCCGCCAGGCGCAGCACCGGCTTGGCGAGTTCCGCCACCGGCGGCAGGCTCTCCTGTTCCAACAGGAGCAGACGTTGATGGTCCGGGCTCACGAAAGCCTTCGGCGGCTCGGGCGCGGACAGAATGCGCCGGATGGGTTCCGGAGCGTGCTGGTAATTGGTTTGGCCGAAACAGATCACACTGAGGCCACTCAGAAGCAGCAGGGCGAGAGATTGCTTCACGACACGTGATTGTAGCGTAAGCGTTACGGTTTGCTATGCTCTTGCGATGGCCCGAACAAATAAGCGGGCAGCGAGCCCAAGCTGTACTCGCTGTGGGGAGAGCAGTTCCGGAACGATGACCTATGTGACCGCCAATGGTGGCCCGCGGCAGATTCTCTGTAACCGCTGCATGAACGTGGAGATGGCCGCCGGCATGGGCATCCCGTATCAACACCACGCCTTTGAACCCATGCAGTTCAAAGATGCCAGCGGGAACAAGCACACGTTTAGCTTTGAGGCCCGGCTGTTCGGCGGCAACATCTCCCTGGACGCGGTGGAGAAGTGCAAAAGCGGGCGCAGCGGCTATGAGTTCCAGGTGATCGGCAACGCTGGTGACGATCAGCTCATCCTGCTCGGCCGGCTCATCGAGAAGATCCGCCGCGCGCTGGCCAGACGCCACCTGGAACGAGGCTCCTTTGGTTGGCACATCAGCGAAGAGGCCGTGGTGCGGGCGCGCATCGACTGCGATACCGCCGCCTCCCTGGAACATTCCATGCCGATGATCGTCATTGACGGCCGCGAGTTCACCTGGGACGAGTTCGGCCGCATGATGATGACCTACGAAGGCTGGCAGTTCAAACTGCAGATCTACGACAAGAGCGAAGAGCTGTAGCACCGGCGCGTTCCACGCGCACTTGCGCAAATCCTCCCAATTGAATAGAGTTTCAGACCATGAGACTCGCTCTGTTGGCGGCGCTCCTCGTCCCCACCCTCTTCGCCCAATCCACCGCGTTGCTAAACGGCACCGTCGAAGACACCACCGGCGCTGTCATCGCGCAGGCTAACCTGACCGCTACCGAGCAGCGCACCTCGCTGCGCCACACCGCCACCAGCGATGAAGCCGGGCGCTTCAACTTCCCACGACTACCTATCGGCAATTACGTCATCGAATGCCAGGTGCAGGGCTTCCGCCGCTTCGTCTCCCAGCCCATCCGCCTGGATGCCGACCAGACCCGCACCGCGCAGATCGTCCTGCAGGTCGGCGACACGGCCGAGTCAATCGAAGTAGGCGGCTCCATTGGCCTGGTCGAAACCGTCGGCGCCACTATCCGCGAAACCGTCGACGAAAAGCGTATCACCGAACTGCCGTTGAACGGACGCAATCCGCTGCAACTGCAATTGCTGCTGCCTGGCGTGGTGCCCAGCGTCGGCGGCGCGAACCTCGCCCAGAACGGCACCATTACCATGAACGGCGCCCGCGGCACCTCAAACAACTACATGCTGGATGGCGGCGACAACAACGACCCGCAAATCTCCGTGGCTGCCCTCGTGCCCAATCCCGACGCCCTCGAAGAGTTCTCCATCCTCACCAACAACTACTCGGCCGAATACGGGCGCAACGCCGGCGGCGTAGTGAATGCCATCACCAAGGCCGGCACCAACACCCTGCATGGGTCCGCCTATGAGTTCGTCCGCAACGATGCCATGGATGCCCGCAACTTCTTTTCTCTCGTGCAACAGAAGCTGCGCCGCAACCAGTTCGGCGCCAGCGTCGGCGGACCCCTCATCCTCCCCAAGCTCTACAATGGCAAGGACCGCACCTTCTTCTTCTTCTCATATGAGGGCGTGCGGCAGCGTACCGGCCGCACCGTGTCGAATCTTATCGTGCCGACGGCCGCCGAACGGGCTGGCGATTTCTCGTTGTCGGCACGCAAGCCCACCGATCCGGTTACACGCCAGCCGTTCCCCGGCAACGTCATTCCCGCCTCGCGCTTCGATCCCGCCGCCGCGCGCTTCCTCGAATTGCTGGTGCCCCTGCCCAACGCGCCCAACAACGCGCACATCTACAACCCGCCCGAGTCCCTCAATTCCAATCAGGTCATCGCCCGCGGCGATCATTCCTTCAACACCAACCATCGCGTCAGCCTGCGTTTCTTCAACGACCGCTCCACCGCGCTCGCCGTAGCCGGGCTGCCCATCCTCCAGTCCGACGTCAAGTTCAACACCTATAACGCCATGGCGAACTACACCTGGGTGATCTCCCCGGCCACCCTCAACACCGTCCAGTTCACCACCAACCGCACGGACCTCGCGCGCGGCCCGCTCCCCATAGGCGATGGCCTCAACTACGAAAAACTCGGCGTGCGCGCTGCCTCCGACACCCCGCAGTTCCCCACCAACTGGCGCGGCCAGGTGAGCGGCTTCTGGAACATGAACCAGGACAACTACGTCACCATCGACCGCAAGACCTACCAACTCCTGGACAACTTCACCTGGACCCGCGGCGCCCACCTGATGAAGTTCGGCGGCGAGTTCCGCCGCACCATGTCCGATCGCGAAACCGCCAACCTCACCGACCCGCAGTTCACCTTCGACGGCCGTTTCGCCGTGAACCCCTTCGCCGACTTCCTCCTCGGCCTGCCCGCCCGCATGGATCAGGGCTCCATCCGCGTCAACGCCGTGCGCTCGGACGCCATCGCCTTCTACTTCCAGGACGATTGGAAGGTACGCAACAACCTCACCCTGTCCATCGGCATGCGCTGGGAACCCCTGCTGCCCTTCTACGACGGCCGCGACCAGCTCTCCGTCTTCCGCCCCGGCGTGCAATCCACTATCTTTCCTACAGCTCCCGCGGGCCTGCTCTACGTCGGCGACCCCGGTGTCCCCCGCGCCGGCATTCCCAACGACTGGAACAACTGGGGACCGCGCTTCGGCTTCGCCTGGTCGCCCTTCAAGAAAGGCAAAACCTCCGTGCGCGGCGGCTATGGCGTCTTCTATGACTTCCCGGTCATGCACCAGCTGAGCTCCTTCGCCAACACTCAGCCCTTCTCGGTGCAGGTGCAGGTGAACCAGCCGCCCTCCTTCTCAAACCCCTACGGATCCGGCCGCTCGCCGTTCCCCTACCAGCCGCCGACCACGCCGGAAGCCCGCCGCGCCTTCAACTTTGTACGCCCCGTGGTTGTGGGCGAATCGCTCGATCCCAATCTCGGCGCCGCCTACATGCAGCAGTGGAACTTCAATATCCAGCAGGAGACTGTGAACGGCATTGTGCTCACCGCGGCGTACGTCGGCTCGAAAGGCACGGGCTTCTCCACGCTCCGCAACTTGAACGCGGCTATCCCCGCGCCCAACGGCACCGGCGCCAACATCGAGCAGCGGCGCCCTTATTTACCCGGGGTGCTCGGCAGCATCTCCAGCTATGATCCGCTCGGCTTCTCCACCTATCACGCGCTGCAGTTGACGCTGAACAAGCGCTTCGCCAAACACTACACGCTGCTCGCCAACTACACCTATGCCAAGTCCATCGACAACGGCTCCGTCGATGCCTTTGGCGGTGCCCAGGATCAGCGCAACTGGTCCGCCGAAAAAGGCCTCTCCGACTTCGACCTCCGTCACCGCCTGGTCACCAGCTTCCTCGCTGAATTGCCGGGCCCCAAGTCCGGTCCCGCGAAATGGATTCTCGGCGGCTGGCAGGTGAACGGTATCTTCGCCATCAACAGCGGACGTCCCGTGAACATCGTCAGCGGCACGGACCGCGCGTTCACCGGCGCCGGCACGCAGCGCCCCAACCTCATCGGCGATCCGGTCCTCGACCCGAACCGCTCGCGTGCCGACCTCATCACGCGCTACTTCAACCCCGCCGCTTTCGCATTGCCCGCGGTGGGCACCTTCGGCAACTCCGGCCGTAACACGCTCATCGGGCCGGGCTCCTACAACCTGGATTCGTCCCTGTTCCGCATGTTCACTTTGCGCGAACGGCTGAAGCTCCAGTTCCGCGCCGAGTTCTTCAACACCTTCAACAACCCGAACTTCGGCGGGCTGGTGGCGAACATCTCGGCACCCAACGCGGGCCGCCTGCAGACCGCTACCGATCCGCGGATTCTACAGTTCGGACTGCGGCTGGTGTGGTAGCAGCGGGGCGCCGCCGCAGATTGCCCGACAGCACGCGCGCGACAATACGCGGATGAAAAAGCGTCTCCGGCGGCGCCAGCAGGTTCGACACGCGATGGAACGCCAGTGTCGTCTCTGCGTCGTGGTGCGCCGCCCGGTGCAGCTTGTCGATATACCAGTTGATGAAGCGGACCCCGGGCGTACGCGGTCCTACGGTCTCCTTCATCCGCAGGTCATTGCCTACCGCGATGCCCCACGGCACATCCACCAGCTTCGCCGCGCGCCCAAAAAATCGCCGCGCCAGATCAGCCCGGCCCAGGCGGAGGGCCTCGCCAAGCGCGACAGCCTCCAACGCGGCCACGGACATGCCCTGTCCGTAGATCGGGTTGAAACTACACAGGGCGTCGCCCACCACCAGGTATCCTGCCGGGAACCGTGCCAGCTTGTCGTAGCGGCGCCGCAGGCTGGCGGAAAATCGTGCCACCGCGGGCTCGTCCAGCGGCTCGGCGTTGCGAATGACATCGTAAATGTCCGGCGAGGGCAAAGAGCGTGCATAGGCGACGAAGCCCGCCAGATCACTCGGTGCCGCGTTGCCGAAATACCCGATCAACGTCACCACCCAGCGGCCGCCCTCCTGGGCCAGCATCACCCCACCGCGCTTGCCCTCCGGCGTCGCCGGCAGGATGGCCGCACGGTCCCCGTCCAGATCCTCCGGCGTGCGGCGGAAATGGCGAGTCGTGTACGCCACCCCTACCTCTACCCGTTCTTCCCGCGGCCGCGAATAGCCCATCGCTTCCAGCCATGGCCCGCTGTGCGACCCGCGTCCCGTAGCGTCCACTACAAGCTCCGCCTCCAGCCGCTCGCCGCCGATCCGCACCCCCGCAACCCGCGCCGGCGTGCCATCGCGCAGCAGCCCGTCCACCGCCGCTCCCTGCCGCACGGTGAGGTTCGGAATCGCCAGCACGCGGCGGCGAACGATGGTCTCGATACAGGCACGGCTCGCCACGATCCCCTGCATTTCGCTGCAGGATCGATACAGAGAGCCGCCGTTCACAAACCAGCGTGTCTCCCCCGCAATGTCCCCCCGCAGGGCCCCGGCCGCGACCAAGTCGTTCCCGAACCCCGGAAAGAGCCGCTCCAGAGCTTCCCGCCCGCCCGCCAATAACCCGTGCGCGTGCCGGCCCTGTGGTACGCTCCGGCGATTCTCTATCCCCTCGGGAAAGGTGTCGCGCTCCAGCAGCGTCACACTCCGGTAGTGGTCGCAGAGCACGCGGGCGCACAGAAGCCCCGACATGCTGCCTCCGATGACGATCGCGTGATGCATGGTCCAAACTCCCCTCGTGAGATAGTATGTCGTTCGGTGATGATACGTATCACGCCGGGGCTTTGGATCTGTTCGAGCGTCTTGCGAAAAACTCCACCAGCCGTCAAACCGCTACTTACGGAGCGGCGACCGCAAGCGAGTGCTCATTCTGCGTCCGCTGCGGCTCTTGCTCAAAATCGCCTTTAACGCCGTCTTCAACGGAGTACCCAGGTCCTCCGGGCCACCTCATAGCCAGGAAAACGAGGCCATTCCCCGTGTTGTTTGGCGGTCTTCTTGGCAAAGCTTGGGGAGCTTGGCGAGACATTCTCTTGGCCAGCGCTTCCTCAACGGAGCAGTTGTACCTCACTCGAGGGCACCACTGGCTCGAAATCCCGTGCCGGCAAGCGGCACAGCCAGGCGTTGCCGGCAAACCCGAACCATAGCCGCGCCGCCCGCACCACTGCCGCCGGACTCACATGATGCGTAAACGCAGACGCCGCCGTCGCGTCGCCGACCGGTTCCACCACCGGCACCTCCGCCTCCACATCCGCATCCAGAAACACTACCTCCGCATACGGGGCGATCTCCGCCGCTACCTCCGGCGTGAGTTGGTGCAGGTGCAGCCGGTCGCCGGAGAGCCGCAGTCGGTCCAGCACCCGCCAGGCGACGCCATCATCGCCCCGCAGCGGATTCCCAATCGCTACGAAAAGCCGGTTCATTCCCGTTGCAGCCGGTCGCGCACCGTGCCGTCCGGCCCCACCAACTCCAGCACCAGCGGCATCTGGCCCAGAGCGTGTGTCGAACACGACAGGCACGGGTCGTAACAGCGAATCGCCGCCTCCACCCGGTTCAACATACCCTCCTGCAAGGCGTCAGGCTTCACGAATCGCCGCGCCGCCTGCTCCACCGTGCGATTAATGGCCAGGTTGTTCTGCGCCGTCGCGATCAGCAGGTTCGCGCTCGTCACCAGCCCATTGCCGTCCACCTTGTAGTGATGGAACAGCACGCCGCGCGGCGCCTCACACGAACCGATCCCTTCTTCCTCGTTCAGCATCGCGCGGGACCGCACATCCGCGCTCAGCAATTCGGGATCGGCAAACAGCCGCTCCATCCGCTCCAGCGCGCCCACCATCTCCACCAGCCGCGCCAGGTGATAGTGGAACGACGCGTTCACGGCCCCGCCCCCGCGCTGCCGCAGTTCGACAAACTCGCGGTCTGCACGTTCGGTGCCCATGCAGGTGGCGACATTCAACCGCGACAGCGGGCCGACACGATACATCCCGTTCGGATAGCCCAGCGGCTTGTAGAACGGAAACTTCATGTACGACCAGGGCTCGGCACGCTCCTCCAGATATTCGAAGTAGCGGCGCGGATCCAAACCCGGAGCCACCACATTGCCGTCGCCGTCCACCAGCCGCAGCTTGCCGTCGTAGTAGTCAGGGGCGCCGTCGGCCCCCACCAAACCGGCATGCAGGGAAGGGAAGTTGCCCATGCCTTCGATCTCCGGCGCATACTGATCAGCCCAGCGTTTGGCCCGGCCCAGCGCGTCGTCCATCGCCGCGTACGACTCCGGCAGCCGCGCCAGCACTTCGTCCCGCAGTTCGCCCGGCACCGCGCCCAGCACGCCGCCTGGAATCCCCCAGTTCGGATGCACCCGCTTGCCCGTCACCCCTTCGATGATCCGCTGGCCCAACTGCCGCAGCCGGATGCCCGCGCGCGCGAACTCCACATCGGTCTCCGCCACGCCGAACAGGTTACGTTTGCTGGGCGGCGCGTCGAAGCCCAACAGCAGGTCGGGCGACGAGAGATGGAAAAAGCTCAGCGCATGCGATTGCAGGATCTGCGCATCGGTCAACAGACGCCTCTGCAGCACGGCGGCACGCGGCGTGCGCACCCCCAGCAGCATATCGCCGGCCTTCGAACTGGCAATGATATGGCTGATGGGACAGATGCCGCAGATGCGCGCCATGAGGCCGGGCATTTCCGTGAACGGCCGCCCCAATGCGATCTTCTCAAAGCCGCGAAACTCGATCACATGGAACTGCGCGCCGTTGATGGCGCCGTCCTCATCCACGTGGAGGGTGACCTTGGCGTGCCCTTCAATGCGAGTCACCGGCTGAATCGTAATTCGTGTCGACATATCAGCCAAACCTCTTGCTGCCATTCACAGGCTCCCCTGCCAGCAGGCTGCCCACCAGGTCGAGTATCTTCTCGGCCGAAGGCGGGCAGCCCGGCAGGTAGTAATCCACCTTCACGGCCTCATGCAGCGGCATCGCCTCGTCCAGCAAGACGGGCAGCACGCCCTGCGTCTGGCCGAAGCGCGGGTCGCCGTACGCCGTGCTCAGGACAACGCCCAGCGGCACACTGTTACGAATCGCCGTGATGTTGCCCGTAATCGCACAATCCCCGAACGCGATCAGAATCTTCGTGCGGGCCCGGATGTGGCGGATCTCCGCCAGGTGTTCGCGATTCGCCAGGCAGCCTTCCACCAGCGTCACGTCCACTTCCGGAAACTCCTTGGCATCTGCTATGGGCGAGTAGCAAAGCTCCACCTTCGCCGCCAGCTCCAGCAGCGTCTCGTCCAAATCAAGAAACGACATGTGGCAGCCCGAACAGCCGCCCATCCACACGGTGGCCAGCCTCGTCTTCACCGTATCCATTGGTGCTTCTCCCGCGCGGTGACAATGTACTTCAGGAAACTGCGATCCTTGCGCATCTCACCCACGCTAGCTCCCTTGCTGAACAGCGCGCCGGTGGGACACACCTGCACGCACTTGCCACAGCTGGTGCAGCTTTCCGAATCGCCCCATGCCGTGCCGAAATCGCTGATCACGCGCGCATTCGTGCCGCGATGGCCGATGTCCCAGTTGTGGGCGCCTTCCACCTCGTCGCACACCCGCACGCAGCGGCTGCACAGAATGCAGCGGTTATGGTCCAACCCGAAGCGCGGATGGCTCAGGTCCACCTCGCACTGCGGATGCCGGTAGCGCACCCGCACATGATCCACGCCTAACGACGTCGCCAGGTCCTGCAACTCGCAGGCCCCGTTTGCCACACACACGGCGCAGACATGATTGCGCTCGGCCAGCAGCAGCTCCACAATCAGCTTGCGATGCTTCTGCAGCGCCGGCGTATTGGTGCGCACCACCATGCCTTCCCGCACCGGCGTCATGCACGAAGGCAGCAGGCGCGATTGTCCCTCCACCTCCACCAGACACAGCCGGCATGCGCCGACATCCGTCAGCCCGCCCAAATGACACATGCGCGGGATGTGGATGCCGTTATTCCACGCCACGTTGAAGATGCTCTCGCCCGGGGCGCCGGTCATCATCTGCCCATCAATTTCCAGCGTACGGACTCTCATACCAGGGCCACCTCCTCCCGCGGCGTACAACTGCCGGCCAGACAGCGGTGTTCGTGAATATGGGCCAGGTACTCGTCCTTGAAGTGCCGCAGCGTGCTCATCACCGGATTCGGCGCGGCCATGCCCAACCCGCACAGGCTGGTGGCACGCATCAGCCCGGCCAGCTCCGCCAGCAGATCCAGGTCCGCCTCGCTGCCTCGCCCCTTGATGATGCGATCCAGCGTGTCATGCATCTGCACCGTCCCGGCGCGGCACGGAATGCACTTGCCACACGATTCGTCCATGCAGAACTCCATGAAGAACCGCGCCAAGTCCACCATGCAGACCGAGTTATCCACCACGATCAGCCCGCCGGAGCCGATCATCGACCCGATCGCCTGCAGCGACTCGTATTCCATCGGCACATCCAAATGCTGCGCCGGGATGCACCCCGCCGCCGGCCCGCCCGTCTGCGCCGCCTTGAACGCATATCCGGCCGGCACACCGCCCGCGATATCGAACAGAATGGTGCGCAGCGGAGTGCCCATCGGCACCTCCACCAAACCAGGTTTGGCGATGCGACCGGCCAGCGCGTACACCTTCGTGCCGCGGCTGGCCGCCGTACCCATCGACGCGTACCACGCGCTGCCTTTGCGAATAATCGGCGCGATGTTGGCGAACGTCTCTACGTTGTTAATCAGCGTGGGAGCGCCCCACAAGCCCTTCTCAGGGGGATAAGGAGGTCTGGGGCGGGGCGTTCCACGCTGTCCCTCGATCGACGCGATCAGCGCGGTCTCCTCACCACAGACATAAGCGCCGGCGCCGATGCGCACGTCGATACGAAATTGAAAATTATGATCCAATACGCGATTGCCAAGAAGCCCTTCCCGTTCGGCTTGGCGAATCGCTGTACGCACGCGCTCCACCGCCAGCGGCGATTCCCCGCGCACGTAGATATACCCCTGCGTGGCGCCCACCGCGAATGCCGCAATCGCCATGCCTTCCAGCACGCGATGCGGGTCGCCTTCGAGCACGCTGCGATCCATGAACGCGCCGGGGTCGCCCTCATCGGCGTTACAGATGACGTACTTCACGGGCGATTCCTGCCGCGCCACCAGCTCCCACTTCAACCCCGTGGGATAACCGGCGCCGCCTCGGCCCCGCAGACCGCTTTTCTTGATCTCCTCCACCACTTCGAACGGCGTCATCTCGGAGATCACCTTGAGCAGCCCCTTATAGCCGCCCGCGGCGATGTAGTCCAGCACGCGTTCCGGATCCACACGCCCGGCGTTCTCCAACACCACGCGGCATTGCCCGGCATAGAAGGCGTCGGTGTCGCGCACCGTGCGCCCTTCAAAGCGGCTGCGATCCCCGCGCACCAAATACGGCGCGTCGGCCGCCGTCACGTCATGATAGGTTTCGTTGAGGTTGGCGCTGCGCACGCACGGAGCATGCCCGCACAGGCCCAGACAGCCCGTGCCGCACACCTCCACTTCGCCCGGCAGCCCCTGTTCCTGAATCGCGGCTTCAATCGACCCGCGGATGGCCGCCGACCCCGCCGCCGCCGTACATCCCGCCACACTGCAACACAGGATCCGATTCCGCAGGCCGGCCTGCCGCTCGCGCTCCTGTTGCTCGGTTTCAATAAGTTCTTCGATGTTCATGGCTGCAGCAGGTCCTCCACTTGCCGGATCAGTTTCTCCGGCGTCAGGCGAATTTGCGGCTTGCCGTCACAGATGACCATCGGCGCCAAACCGCAGCAGCCGACGCAGCGCCCAACCTTGACTTGCCAGTCAGGGAAATAGTCATGGAACACACGCGCCAGCTCAGGAGCGCCCGCCGTATGGCAGGCGGTGCCCATGCACACCATGGCCTGATGTGGGGCCTTTGGCGCAAGTGCGAATAGGTGATAGAAAGTTGCCACACCCACCACACGGCTGGGGGGGAGCTTGAGTTTCGTGGCCACAAGGGCCAGGAGCTTCGGACTGAGATAGCCGTAAAGGCTTTGCGCGGAATGCAGTACCTCGATCAGGGAGTCACCGGAATAGCCGTGTCGTGCCATGACACGCTCGAGGCGCTGCGCGCGATCGGTGTCGGTCACAACTATTGCCCTGCGATTGCAATGCCAAACGATAGATGAAAACGTTACTATTCCTGATAGTTTGCGGTACGCTGCTCCAAGCCGGCGCGCCCGTGCCGCAGGTGCTGGTCGACGACGGCGGCTGGTGCTGGTTTGAGGACGAACGCGTCGTCCTCCACGACGGCAAACTGATCATCGGGACCGTGGCCGCCGGCACCAAAGACCCGCGGCGCAAGGGCAACATCGAAGTAACGGTGGTGGACCGCAAAACCGGCGCCGCGAAAACCGTCGTGCTGCACGCCCCCGCCGAGGCCGAGCGCCGCCGCTGGCATGACGACCACAACTCGCCGGCCTTCTGGGTGCGCCCCGACGGCCGTGTGCTGGCCACCTACTCGCTGCACGGCGTGGACGAGAAGAAGTACTACCGGATCTCCGAGCCGGGCGATGCGACCAAGTGGGGTCCCGAGCAGATCTTCGTCCCCAGCCCGACTTCCCGCGTGACGTACACCAATCTCCACTACCTCTCCGCCGAGAAGCGCCTCTACGACTTCTTCCGCGGCGTGCATAACAGCTACAAGCCGTCGTACCTCTGGTCAGAGGATTTCGGAGACACGTGGAAGACTGGCGGCGTGGTTATCCAGGTGCCGACCGAGTTCCGCCACCGGCCGTACGTGAAATATGCGTCGAACGGCGTCGACACCGTGCACTTGGCCTATACTGAAGGCCACCCGCGCAACTACGACAACAGCATCTATCACATCGCCTACAAGGGCGGCGACCTGCGGCGTTCTGACGGCAGCGTCATCGCCCCGCTCACCCAGGGCCTGACCAGGCCTGAAGACGGCACCCTGGTCTACAAGGGCGACAAGAACAACGTGGCCTGGATCAGCGACCTGCACATCGACAAAGCCGGGCGGCCGTTCCTGGTGTTTAGTGTGCAGAAGGACTCCGCGGGCCTCCCTGACGGCAAGGCTGGCGAGGACCACCGCTACCACTACGCCCGCTGGACCGGCCAGAAGTGGCAGCAACACGAAATCGCCTACGCCGGCAGCAAGCTCTACCCCGGCGAGGATGACTACACCGGCAACATCGCCGTGGATCCGCAGGACCCGAACACTGTTGTGATCTCAACGAACGCCGACCCCGACACCGGCAAGCGCATGCCGCACCGCGAGTTATATCAAGGCGTGACGAAAGACGGCGAGGCGAGGTTCACGTGGACGGCGCTGACGAAGGATTCGGCCCAGGACAACATCCGCCCCATCATCCCGATCCGCAAGGGAGGGGCAAGGACGATCCTGTGGCTGCGGGGGGTGATGCGGACGTATACGAACTATGACTTCGAGGTGGTGGCGCTGGGGGTACGGTAAGCTCGGAACTTGGAGACCTACGCTCATATGTTGCCGGGCCAGGATGACGAGGCTGCCCGTCGAATCGATGCCGGGTTGCGTAAGGCCCTTCAGCAGAACAGGAATGTGCCGCGGGCGTGAAAATTCGAGAGCGTTAGCAAACGGGTAGCAAAAGGCTTGCGGATGGGTATTGCGAAGGCTGGTAAACTGCCCGTAAGTTGTTGATGGCGGAGGGAGAGGGATTCGAACCCTCGGTACCGGTTTTAGTCCAGTACGACGGTTTAGCAAACCGCTGCTTTCGACCACTCAGCCATCCCTCCGCGGGTGTGGTGGGTCTTCTGCCATCCTATCACAGGAAGGCGTTACAATACCTCACGTGACGCCCACCCGGCGCTTCTTTCTTCTCACCCCGCCCGCCCTCCAGGCCCAGCAACCACCCACGCCACCGCCATTCCCCTGGTCCGTCCCCGAAATCCAAACCCCTCCCTTCACCTACCCCGCCGAACTCGACGCCATCCCCGTCCGCTTCTGGGGCTCCGTCTGCTACCGCCCGCAGCCCAACCTGGAAACCTGCGAAGCCGTCGACATCCCCGGCGCCCTCATCCCCCAACCCACCCTCCGCTTCGCCCGATTCTCCATCTGGACCAGCCTTCAGGACCCCAACAACCCCCACGGCCAAATGCCCGCCGCCGCCGTCCATCGCAACCTCGAAATGCTCGTCCATACCGAGCCTCTGCGAACCCGCGACAACACCCTCATCCCCCGCCT
This sequence comes from Bryobacterales bacterium, assembly GCA_016789745.1. Taxonomy (GTDB): domain Bacteria; phylum Acidobacteriota; class Terriglobia; order Bryobacterales; family Bryobacteraceae; genus CADEFT01. The sequence goes on along the minus strand of JAEUQF010000175.1, from coordinate 69,410 downwards.
CTGGGAGTTCTACGTCATCACCGCCCCGCTCGACCCCAACGGCAAGCGCTGGAACGACAAGCTCCTCCTCTCCCTCTTAATCGACCGCCGGGGCAGAATCCTGCACGGTAGCGACCCCCGCCAGGGTTTCTCCCTATTCGATGTCTACCCCGTCGAGAAAAAACCCGGCTATCTCCAGGTCCGAATCGGCTATCGCGACAACATCCAAACCCACCGCTACACCCTCGCCATCGGCCGTCTCACCCCCGAAAAGTGACCCCCGCCAAAACCCCGATCACAGCACTTCGCCAGATTTCTACCCCTTATTTCTCAATAACTTACCCCAAATCCCACCCTGGCAGCCCGGTCCCCGCATGGTAGGACAGAAACCGAAAAGAGGTTTCTTTTATGCTGACTCAGCCCGCCGCTCCGAACTTTCCGCGCCCGTTGTCGCGCTCCCTGCAGGTGGAAGCCCCGGCTGCCCTGCACGTCTGTACCATCGTCTCGAATCCCGTCCGCTACGCCTCGCGCTACCGGCTCTACGAAGCCTTCAAAGCGCAGAACGAGGGGCCGCACATCGTCCATTGGACCGTCGAGGTCGCTTACGGCAAGCGCCCGTTCGCCATCACGCAGGCCGGCAATCCGCACCACCTCCAACTGCGCACCCAGCACGAGCTCTGGCACAAGGAAAACGCGCTGAATCTGCTCTTTGCCCACGTCCTGACGCACGCCCCGGACGCCGAATACTTCGCCTGGGTCGATGCCGACGTCACCTTCGCGCGCCCCGACTGGGCCTACGAAACCATCCAGCAGCTCCAGCACTACGACGTCGTCCAGATGTTCACCCACTGCCAGGACCTCGGCCCCGGCTGCGAGCCCGCCGGCGAAATCAAACGCAGTTGGGTGTGGATGTATTACAACGAGCCGTCGCCCCGTCCCTGGCAAACCAAGGGCACCATGCGCACCGCCACCGGCGGCTATGGCTACGCCAAAGGCGGCTACTGGCACCCCGGCTTTGCCTGGGCCGCGCGCCGCTCCGCCCTCGACAAGCTCGGTGGCCTCCTTGACACCTGCATCGGCGGCTCCGGCGACTGGCATATGGCAGCGGCCCTCATCGGCGAAGCGGAGCGCACCATCACGACCGGCCTGCATCCCAACTACCGCGCCGACGTGCTCCGCTGGCAGGATCGCGCCGAAACCTACATCAAGCGCAACATCGGCTACATCGACGGCATGCTGCTGCACCACTGGCACGGCAAAAAGATCGATCGCAAGTACATGGACCGCTGGCACATCCTGGTCGACAACCAGTACGACCCGCTGCTCGATCTCAAGCGCGACGTCCAGGGCCTCTACCAGCTCGGCGAGCGCAGCATCCGCCTCCGCGACGACCTGCGCACCTACTTCCGCGACCGCAACGAAGACTCGGTCGACAAGTAGTCCGCCAGCCCGCTAGACACGGCCGGGGGCCACAGCCATATTCCAGGATTAGAATGGACCATGCGCACGGTCACCGGCCTGCTCCTCCTGATGGCGCCCGCCAGCGCAGCCTGGGCCCAATCCCAATCGCTCTACCAACAGCACATCCGCCCGGTCCTCCAAGCCCAGTGCCTGGTCTGCCATAACCCCACCACCCATCAGGCCGGCCTCGACCTCTCCACCCGCGATCGCATGCTCCGCGGCGGTGAGCGCGGCCCTGCCATCGTCCCCGGCGACGTCAATGAAAGCCTCCTCTACGCCTACATCACCCACAAAAAGCAGCCCGGCATGCCGATGGGCGGCAAACCACTCGCCCCCGAAGTCATCGCCAGGTTCGCCGAATGGATCAAAGCCGGCGCCTCCTTCGACGACAAGCCCCAGGCCACCCTCGTCGCCTCCTCCCACTGGTCCTTCCAGAAACCGCAGCGCCCGCCCGTCCCCAACCTCCCCAACACCCCCAACCCCATCGATGCCTTCCTCGCCGCCGAACACCAGCGCCGCGGCCTCCAACCCCAGCCCGAGACCGATCGCTACACCCTCCTCCGCCGTGTCTACCTCGACCTCATCGGCCTGCCGCCATCCCCCGCCCAAGTAGAAGCCTTCGTAAAGGACACCTCCCCCAACGCCTATGAAAAGGTCGTGGACGAACTCCTCGCCAGCCGCCAATACGGCGAGCGTTGGGGCCGCCACTGGATGGACATCTGGCGCTACAGCGATTGGTACGGCAGCGGCAATCGCGAAGTACGCAACAGCCACCGCCACATGTGGCGCTGGCGCGACTGGATCGTCAACTCCCTCAACGAAGACAAAAGCTACGCCCGCATGATCGAAGAGATGCTCGCCGGCGACGAGCTTGCCCCTACCGACGACAAGGTCCTCCCGGCCACCGGCTTCCTCGCCCGCAACTGGTATCGCTTCAACCGTAACGTCTGGCTGGTCGACACCGTCGAAGCCACCAGCGCCGCCTTCCTCGGCGTCACCCTCAAGTGCGCCCGCTGCCACGACCATAAGTACGATCCCATCCCCCAAACCGACTACTACCGCTTCCGCGCCTTCTTCGAACCCCACGACATCCGCATCGATCGCGTAGCCGGCCAGCCCGACCGCATCCAGGCCGGACTCTCCCGCGCCTATGATTCCGACGCCAAGGAAGCCGGCCCCGATGACGAAGGCGGCATCAACATGCTGCCCCCCGTCTTCGGCAAGACCTACCTGTTCGTCCGCGGCGACGAGAACAGCCCGGATAAGGAACAGGAGATGCAGCCCGGCACGCCAGCCGTACTTGGCGGTCCCCCTATCAAGATCGCCCCGGTTGAACTGCCCGTCGAAGCCTACTACCCTGACATCCGCCGCTTCGTTGCCACCGACCTCACCAAAGCCGCCCATGACGCCGTCAAAGCCGCCGAAGACAAACTGGCAAAGCTGAGAGCCGAACTCGAAGCCGCGCGCCTTGAGAGCAGCCAGCCGCAAGCGGCCCCCGCCGGCCCACCCCTCGATTACGACAAGCAGATCAAGCACCTCTTCGAAAGCCGTTGCGGCAACTGCCACGTCGGCCGCGGCACCAGCGGCGGCCTCAGCCTCAACTCCGAAGCCACCGCCAAAGCCGGTGGCAAGAGCGGCCCCGCCGTCATACCCGGCAAAAGCGCCGACAGCCTCCTTCTGCTCCTCATCCAGGGCAAGAAACAGCCGCGCATGCCTCTCAGCGGCCCTCCGCTCGATGACACCCAAATCGCGCTCATCGCCGACTGGATCAACCGCATGCCCCGCAAGAGCCCGGCAGAGGTCCTAAAGGAACATCCCGGCCTCATCTCCGCCACCGAAAAGGAAGTCCTCGCTGCCAGAGCCGAAGTCGTCGCGCTCGCAGCCCGCATCAAAGTCGAGCACGCCCGCCACGCCCAGCCGCCCTCGCCCGATCTCGAATCCCTCTCCGAAGATGCCAAGCGCAAAGAGCGCGACGCCAACCTGCTCCGTGCCGAAGAAAACTTCCTCCGCGCCCAGCTGAAAATGTCGGAAGCCATGGCCGCGCCCGCCGTCGACGAAAAGCAGCGCGGGCTCCGCGAACGCAACATCGCCGCCGCCAAGAAAAACCTCGAAGCCGCGCTCGCCGCCCTCAACAAGCCCGCCGACGCATACTCCCCCCTCGGCCGCCAATATCCGAAGATGTCCACCGGTCGCCGCCTCGCCTTGGCCCGCTGGATCACCAGCCCCGACAACCCGCTCGCCGCCCGCGTCGCCGTCAATCACATCTGGACCCGCCACTTCGGCAAACCCCTCGTCCCCAGCGTCATCGACTTCGGCCGCAACGGCAAAACGCCCTCCAACCCCGCCCTCCTCGACTGGCTCGCCACGCGGTTCATCGAAAGCGGCTGGAGCATGAAGAAGCTGCATCGCCTGCTGGTCACCACCCGTGCCTATCGCATGGACTCCTCGGTCCCCTCCGCCGATCACCCCAACCTCAAGCTCGACCCCGACAACATCGCCCTCTGGCGCATGAACCCGCGCCGCCTGGAAGCCGAAGCCATCCGCGACAGTGTCCTCAAAGTGAGCGGCTCGCTCGACCTCACCATGGGCGGTCCCGAACTCCACGAAGAAAAGGATCAGGACACCCCGCGCCGCAGCCTTTACTTCCACCTCACACCCGACGCCCAACTGCTATTCCTCAAAGTCTTCGACGGCGTCGACCCCACCGCCTGCTATATCCGCTCCGAATCCATCGTCCCGCAGCAGGCCCTGGCGCTCGCCAACAGCAAACTCAGCCTGGATCAATCCAGGCGCCTGGCCGAGACCCTCGGCGGCACCGCCACCCCCGCCCTCCAATTCGTCCGCCAGGCCTTCCTGACCACGCTGGCCCGGCCCGCCACGCCCACCGAAGAACAGAAATCCGTCGCCTACCTCCAGCGCCAGGCCGCGCTCCTCAACGACCCGCTGGCCGCCCGCCAAAGCCTGGTGCGCGTCTTGTTTAATAGAGATGAGTTCGTGAGCATTCGATGAAACGCATCAACCGCCGCCAATTGCTAACCCACACCGGCATGGGATTCACCGGCCTCGCCCTGCACGCCATGCTCCAACGCCAGGCCGCCGCCGAAACCAAGCCCTGGGCCCCGCCCGACGGCCGTCCGCACTTTGCCCCCAAAGCCAAAAGCGTCATCTGGATTTTTCTGCAAGGCGGCGTCAGCCATCTGGAATCCTTCGACCCCAAGCCCGAACTCAACAAGTTCGCCGGCAAGACCATCGCCGAAACCCCGCACCGCGGCGTGCTCGATTCAGCCTTCGTGAAGAAGAACGTCGTCCAGTTCACCGGCGTCGACCGCAAGCTGATGACCACCGTCCTGCCCCTGCAGGTCGGCTTCAAGAAACGCGGGCAGAGCGGCATCGAAGTCTCCGATTGGTGGCCGCATCTCAGCAACGTTGTCGATGACCTCGCCATCCTCCGCTCCATCTGGACCACCGATAACGACCACGCCGCCCAGTTGCAGTTCCACACCGGGCGCCACATCTTCCAGGGCTACTATCCGTCCATCGGCTCCTGGGTCCACTACGGCCTCGGCAGCCTGAACGAGAACATCCCCAGCTTCGTCTGTTTGGGCCCGCCCGTGCCGCCGCACCTGGGCGGCGCAGGCGTCAGCGGCGGCAACTACCTCGGCCCCCAACACTCCGGAATCTATCTCTCCGGCGATCCCAACAACCCCCTGCCCTACGCCTCGCCCGCGGGGAACCTCACCACCCCCCAGCAGAAAAGCGAATTCGACTTCATCGACGAACTCAATCAACTCGACGCCGCCCGCTACCCCGCCGACCCCTCCGTCAAAGCCCGCATCAAATCCTACGAACTCGCCTTCCGCATGCAGACCGCTGTGCCCGAAGTGCTCAAGTTCGCCGAAGAGCCGCAGCACATCCGCAAAGCCTACGGCCTCGATCAGGAAAACACCAAAGCCTTCGGCCAGGATCTGCTCGCCGCCCGCCGCCTCGTCGAACGCGGCGTCCGCTTCGTCCAGGTCTTCCACGGCTATCGCACCGACGGCAATGGCTGGGACGCCCACAGCGAACTAAAGAAGAATCACACCAAGTATTGCGGCGAAGTCGACCTGCCGCTCGCCGGCCTCATCACCGACCTCAAACAGCGCGGCCTGCTCAAAGACACCGTCGTCGTCTGGGGCACCGAGTTCGGCCGCACCCCCGGCGTCGAAGGTCTGCGCGAAGGCCGCGATCATCACCCCTTCGGCTTCTCCTGCTGGATGGCCGGCGGCGGCCTCAAAGGCGGCATCGCCCACGGAGCCACCGACGAAATCGGCTTCCACGCCGTCGAAAACCGCCACTACGTCACCGACATCCACGCCACCGTCCTGCACCAGATGGGCCTCGACCCCCGCCGCCTCGAAGTCCCCGGCCAAAAGCGGCTGGATATCGACTTCGGCGAGCCCATCCGCGACATCATCGCCTAACGCATCGGTCTTGCGCTGAAAACGCTCGACCTTACAGGTCCTCCGGCTTCAAACCTGTCTTTGCCGCAAGAACCTTCATTGCCGTTGGGCCAAGCGTGACACGATCATGGTATGCGAACAACAAATCCGGCCATCCCGTACGCTCCAGAATCCGATGCGAAGTCCCGCCTTGGCGTTTCACTCGCCACCCGATCCTCAACAAGGCCGCGAGCGCCCGCTTGGCCTTTGTGGATGGCCAGGCCTGACCTTCAGGCGGCAATGAAGGAAACGCTCATCGGACCTGGCACCGCCTCCCCATGTTCAAGGCGGTCCGCGATCAGCCTCAGCGCGAGCGCTTGTACGGCGGCCGTGGCCTGCTTTTTCGACCGGCCGTAAGCAGTAACACCGGGCAGGGCTGCAATATCAGCCAACCAGCGACCATCCTCCTCGCGCATATACGCGATGGACAGCGAGAAGCCGTTAGGCACCTTGCGCATGCCTCCATGATGCCACTGGTTCGCCGCCCTTTGCAGAAGCATGCCCCAGCCGAGACGGCTTGGGTGCTCCAATCCCGTGTTGCAAGAGCGACGCCCACGGCGCCACCGGCAACTCGGCCTCCCGCATGGAAACCGCCCCTAGCATCGGGCGCGGGTTCTGCTGATGCAGAAGATCGTTCCAATCGTACCCGCAACCGTGGCCAGGTCAGCCGCTCCGTGGTTGGTCTCTGACCCCCCTCAACCCGGCGGCTCCACCCGCAACCACCGGCAAATCATCCGATACGTAAACCCCCACAGCGGCACCCCGCCCACATCAATACTCGGAAACAGCATCTCCGGAGGCAACCCCGGCACCGCCTGCACCCGGTGATGCGTTAAATCCAAGACCCGCGCCACCGGCATCCAAACCGCCTCCTCCGCCTCACTCGCCTGCAGCGTAAACGGCAGCGGCTCCGGCACCCGGAACGCAAACGCCGCCACCCGCACCACGCGCCCCACCCGCCGCCCGGCATCGGAATCCGGCAGCCGCTCGGTCATCTGCCCGCGCTCCAACACAATTCCCGCCTCTTCCCTGAGTTCCCGCAGCGCCGTGTCCAGCAGATCCCGATCCGCCGCATCCCGCCGCCCTCCGGGAAACGCCCAATGCCCCGACCACGGATCTCGCTCATTTCGCGTCCGCCGCAGAATCAAAATCGACTCCTCCGGCAGCTGCGCATGCACCAGCGCCACCGCCGCCTGAGGCTCTAGTTCGTCGTCGTCCCTCATCCCACCGCCTGAGAAACCGCATCGCACGCCGGGTTCAACACCGTGGCTTTCGATTGCTCGGCCGGCCGCGTCGTCAACAGCACGCACGTCAAGTCCCGCGCCGGATCCGCCCACGCCACCGTCCCGGTCGACCCTGAATGCCCGAACGTCGCCGCCGAACATCCCTTCCCAAAACCCTCCGCCCCCACCATCCACCCAATCCCAAACCCACGCGTCGGGCCCTCGGCTTGCCGCGTCACCATCATCTTCGCAGTGGCCACCTTCAACGGTCCATCCACCGGCTTCAGAAAATACCCCAACAACCGCGCCACATCGCCAGCCGGTGCATGCGCCCCGCCCCACGGCGCCCCCAAATTCCGCCAATACGGGCTGTTCCAGTTCCAGTTATCCCCGCCCGGCACCTCGCACTGCGCCGTATCCGAGATCCGCCGCGGTCCCAACCCCAACGACGTATTGTTCATCCCCAGCGGCTCGAAAATCTCCGTCCGCAGATAATCCCGCAACGCCATCCGCGTAATCCGCTCCACGCACTCGGCCGCCAGCAGAATCCCCATGCTCTGGTACTTCAGTTCCTTGCCGGGTGAAAACAGCAGCGGCGTCTTAACGGTCCCCGCCACAAACGCCTTCAACGAAGCATTCTTCTTCCGCAGCGCCTCGTTCTCCGGCAGCATGTCCGGTAACCCCGACGTATGCGTCAGCACGTGCTTCAACGTGATCTTGCCGCGCTCCCCGCCGTGAAACTCCGGGATGTATTTCTGCACCGGATCCGCCAGCGACAGCTTGCCCTGATCTACCAGCCGCATCGCCGCCATCGCCGTCATCGGCTTGGTAATCGACGCCAGCAGGTACACCTCATCGGCACCCCGTGCCTTCCCAAACCCCCGCGCCACAACGCTCGTCCCCTGCTTTACCAGCAGCACCGCGCTGCCCACCTTACCATTGGCCGCCGCCTCGTCCAACAGCTTATGCGCGCCCTCCAACTGCTCCTTGCGCAACGCCGCCACAATCCCCAGCAACAAACTCCGACGTGTCATGCCTCTCCCTCTGGTTCTGCCCTTATGTCGACGGCTCCGGCTTGTCCGGCTTCTCCAGCAACCGCCGCAGATCCCCGATCATATCGTCAACCGCACCCGGCTGGGTCACCGAATACACGCCACGGACATACCCGTTGCCATCCACCAGATAAAACTGCTTGCTATGCGCCGTGATCTCTTCCGGATCCAGATGCCGCTGCGTTTTCACCTGGACTTCGCGCACCCTCGCCTTCGGCCCATGCAGAAACCGCCAGCGCTCCGGGTCGGCGCCATACTTGCCCGCAAAAGCCGCCAGCCGCTCCGGCGTATCATACTCGGGGTCCACACTGATCGACAGCAGCCCCGCGCGCCTTTCGCTCTCCAGGCGCTTCTGCACATCCTTCATTACCGCGCTCATCCGCGGGCATACCGCCGTGCACCGCGTATAGATCAAGTCTAGGATCCACACCTTCCCCGCCAGGTCTCCCCGCGCGAACGGGCGCCTCTGTTGGTCAACGAAGGAAAACTCCGGCAACTGCCCGAAATCCGGCAGCAGGTTGTCTTCCTCCACCTTGGGCGGTTTCGCACATCCGCCCAGCAAGCCCGCGAACACAAAGCAACGGCGGTTCATCTGCTATAACCACAGAGTAACCCCATGGGCCGACTGCTTGCGTTCCTTGTTGCCGCTTCCGTCCTGCCAGGGGCCGATTACCAGGCTCCGGCGGGCGTCCGTCCGGCCCAGCGCCGCCCCGGTGCGGCCAGCGTTCTCCCCGGCGGCCGGCTGATTTCCCCCGTTGGACGCCAGTTCACCACCGGCCCCGGCACCTTCGGCATGGCCGTCAGCCCCTCCGGCAAGACCGTCATCACCGCCGACGGCGGCCCGCGCCTGTTCTCGCTTACCCTGCTCTCGCAGGCCGCGCCAAACAAGTGGCAGACCGACTCCATCGTCCCCTACAAGATCGAAAAGGGTGAGTACGACGACTCCGACTGGCTCAGCGTCTTCATGGGAGTCGCCTTCGAAGACGAGCGTTCCGTCTTCGTCTCGGAAGGCAATACCGGCGTCATCCGCCTCATCGACGCCCGTAACGGTAAAAAGAAGCAGCTCTTCCACCTCAACCAGGGCGAATGGCGCGACAGCTTCTCCGGCGACCTCGCCTACGACCACAAACGCGAACTTCTTTACGTCGTCGATCAGGCCAACTTCCGCCTTGCCATCTTCGACACCAAACGCAAAAAACTGATGTCGTCGGTTCGCGTCGGCCGCCTGCCCTTCGCCGTCGCCCTCTCCCCCGACGGCAAGCGCGTCTACGTCACCAACACCGGCATGTTCGACTACCGGCCCATCTCCGGCGCCGACACCCGCGAGACCGCCGCCACCGGCCTCCCGTTCCCGGCCTTCGCCTTCCCCTCCACCGAAGCCGCCCAGGGCATCGAGGCGAAAAACCGCGCCGGCGAAACCGTTCGCGTACCCGGCCTGGGCGACCCGAACGCCCAAGAAGCCAACTCCGTCGCCTTCGTCAACGTCGAAGAACCCGCCAAACCCAAGCTCGAAGGCTATGCCCGCACCGGCGCGTTGTTCGGCAGCCTCAGCCTCGGCGGATCGGCCCCTTCCGGCGTGCTCGCCACCCCCGACCGCGTCTACGTCTCCAACGCCCACAACGACAGCATCACCGTCCTCCACGCGCAGAACCGCCAGCCCATCGCCGAGATCGCCCTCCGCATCCCCGGCCTCGAAAACCTCCGCGGCATCATGCCTGTCGGCATGGCCTTCCATGAAGGCACGGGCTGGCTGCTGGTGGCCGAAGCCGGCATGAACGCCATTGGCATCATCGACACGTAGCAGAATAAACTCCTCGGCCACATCCCTGCCGCCTGGTTCCCCACCGCCATCCGCCTGGTCAACGAAACCGTCTACGTCGCCAACGCCAAGGGCCACGGCACCGGGCCCAACGCCGCCCGCGAAGGCCAACTTACCCGCACCTTCCAGGCCGACATCCGCCGCGGCGCGCTCCAGATGTTGCCCCTGCCCACGCCCGACGAACTGCCCGCCCTCACCCAGCAGGTCTACACCAACAACGGCTTCCTGCCCTCGAAAACCAAGCCGCTCGCGCTACCCGAAGAGATCCGCCACGTCGTCATGATCGTCAAGGAAAACCGCACCTATGACGAAGTCTTCGGCGACATCGCCACCGCCTCCAACGGGCCCGCCAAAGGCATCTGGGATCTGGCGCGTTTCGGCACCCCAGGCACGCTGCGCTCCAACACGCCCGGAGCGCTCGCGCAGCGCTTCAGTCTGCGCAACGTCAATGTCACGCCCAATCACCACGCCCTGGCCCAACGCTTCGCCTTCTCCGACAACTTCTATGCCGATTCAGAAGGCAACGTCGACGGCCATCACTGGCTCATCGGCAACTACCCCGACCCGTGGGTGGAAACCACCGCCATGTCCGGCGGCCTTAAGCCGTTCCGCCTCGAAACCAAAGCCCCCGGCCGCCTCCGCTTCGTCAGCAGCAACTCGTCCCTGCACCCCGATAACCAGCAGGAGAACGGCTCCCTGTGGCATCACCTGGCCCGCCACAACATCAGCTTCCGCAACTACGGCGAAGGTTTCGAACTGGCAGGCACCGATGCCGGCCCCGGCTTGAAGCCCACCGGCGCCGCGGCCCTCGTCAACGTTCCCATGCCGCAGCCGCTGTACGACAACACCTCGCGCGCCTACCCGCAGTTCAACACCAACATCCCCGACCAGTACCGCGCTACCCAGTTCATCCACGAAATCGACCAGCTCTACGTCCAGCCCGGCAAGGATCTGCCCCGCTTCCTCTACATCCACCTGCCCAATGACTTCATGGCGAAACCCCGCCCCGAAGACGGCTATCCCTTCGAGGCCTCCTACGTCGCCGATAACGACGTCGCGCTCGGCCGGATCGTAGAGTATCTTTCGAATTCCAAGTGGTGGCCGAACATGGCCATCTTCGTCACCGAAGACGACACCCAGGGCGGCATTGACCATGTCGACAGCCACCGCACCGTCCTTCTGGTGGCCAGCCCGTACGCGAAACGCAATTACGTCTCGCACACCAACTCCAGCTTCCCCGGACTGCTGAAAACCGTCTTCCGCCTGCTGAACCTGCCGCCCCTCAACCTCTACGACGCCGCGGCCTCAGACTTGGCCGATTGCTTCACCGGCAAGCCCGACTTTACTCCCTACCAACTCGTCCCCGCCCGCCAAGAGCTCTTCGACCCCGCCACCGCCCGCGACCCCAAAGACCCAATTACGCGTTAACGTCGATCACCACGCGCCCCCGCGTCTGCCCCGCCAAAATCTGCCCACCCAACTCCTGGATCTTCGACAGCGGCTCCACGGTAATCATCGCGTCCAGCTTCTCCAAAGGCAGGTCCGTCGACAGCCGCCCCCAAATCGCCCGCCGCTTGGCATTATTCGTCCGCACCGAATCAATACCCAGCAAACTCACCCCACGCAAAATAAACGGAAACACTGTCGCCGGCACCTTCGGCCCGCCCGCCACGCCGCAAGCCGCTACACAAGCCCCCGCTGACAGCGTCCGTAAAATCCCCCCCAGCGTATCGCCACCGACGCTGTCCACCGCGCCCGCCCACTTCTCCGATTCCATCGGCTTATTGCTCTGCGCCGCCAGCACGCCGCGGTCGATCACCTCCGCCGCTCCCAAGCCCTTCAGATACTCCGCCTGCTCGGCGCGTCCCGACGACGCCACCACCTGGTACCCCAGCTTCGCCAGCACGGCCACCGCGACACTTCCCACGCCGCCCGCCGCGCCCGTCACCACCACCGGCTTGCCGCCCGGCTTCAGTCCCATATGCTCCAGCGCCATCACCGACTGCATCGCCGTAAAGCCCGCCGTCCCCACACCCATCGCCTGCTGCAGACTGATCCCCGGAGGCAGCGGCACTACATGCGCCGCGCTCAGCCGCAGCATCTGCGAATAGCCGCCCCACAGCGTCTCGCTCGTCCCGCACCCCGTCACCACCACCTCATCGCCGGCCTTGAAATCCGCCGACGTGGACTCCACCACAGTCCCGGCGGCATCAATGCCCGGCACCATGGGATAACTGCGGATGACGCCCGGTTTCCCGGTCACCGCCAGCCCGTCTTTATAGTTCAGGCTCGAATAGGTGACCCGAATGAGTACCTCGCCCGGTGGCAACTGCTCCGGCGTGAGATCTTCGAATCCGAACGTCGTCTGCCCGTCGGCCTGGCGAATGAGGAAGGCTTTGAAATTTTGCATACTAGTGTGATTCCGATGAAGCCATTACCGAGTTTATTCGATCTGACCGGCCAGACGGCACTCATCACCGGCGGATCCCGCGGCCTTGGCCTTGAAATGGCCGACGGTCTCGCCGAAGCCGGCGCCTCCGTCATGATTCTCGCCCGCCGAGACCAGTGGCTCGCCCCCGCCCTCGCCGACCTCCGCGCCAAGGGCCATCACGCCGAAGGCCTCCTCTGCGATGTAGCCGACCCCCAGGCCGTCCAGCACGCCGTCAATGAAACCATCGCCGCCTTCGGCCACATCGACATCCTCGTCAACAACGCCGGCATCTCCTGGAATGCCCCCGCCGAGCACATGCCTCTCGACAAATGGCGCGCCGTGCTCGACGTCAACCTCACCGGCGCCTTTCTGTTCGCCCAGCGCGTCGGTCGCCACATGCTCGAACGCGCCCAGGGGCGCATCATCAACGTCGCCTCCATCAACGGCATCTACGGCGGCCTGCTCGTCAAGGAAACGCACGTCTCCGGCTACGTCGCCTCCAAGGCAGGACTCATCGGCCTCACCCAGGAACTGGCCGCCCGCTGGGGCCCGCATGGCATCCGCGTCAACGCCATCGCCCCCGGCTACTTCCCCACCCGCATGACCGAAGGCATCTGGGACGCCGCATCGAAGAAAATGGAGCAGGACGTGCCGCTCGGCCGGGGCGGCGCACCCGGCGAACTCCGCGGTGTGGCGGTCTTCCTGGCCTCCGCCGCAGCCAACTACATTACCGGCCAGACCCTGATTGTCGATGGAGGAGCAACCCTTGTCTGAAACCATGCACGCCTGGCTGGTAGACCAATTTGGCGAGCCCGAGACGATGCGCTTCGCCCCGGTCCCCGTCCCCGAACCGGGCCCTGGCGAAGTGCGCCTCCGCGTCGAAGCCGCCGCCCTCAACTTCTTCGACCTGCTGCTCGTCCAAGGCAAATACCAGGCCAAGCCCGGCTTCCCGTTCACCCCCGGCGCCGAAGCCGCTGGCGTCATCGAAGCGCTCGGCCCGGATGTCGACGGCTTCGAACCCGGCGACCGTGTCATCGCCCTCCCCCAGTTCGGCTGTTTCGCCGAACAAGTCATCTGCCCGGTCACCCGCCTGCTCCCCATCGCCGACCACATGCCCGCCTCGACAGCCGCCGCCACGCCCATCGTCTACCAGACCTCCTGGTTCGGCCTCGTCGACCGCGCCCAACTCCGATCCGGCGAATGGCTCCTGGTCCACGCGGGCGCCAGCGGCGTCGGCATGTCCGCCATCCAAATCGGCAAAGCCCTAGCTAGGCGCCAAAGTCATCGCCACCGCCAGCACCCCCGAAAAGCTAGCCTTCTGTCAGCAGATGGGTGCCGACGAAGTGCTCCCCTACACCGACCCCGCCTGGGTAGATGCCGTCAAAGCCATCACCGGCTCCGGCGCCGATGTCATCTACGACCCCGTAGGCGGCGACATCTTCGATCTCTCCACCAAATGCATAGCCCCAACCGGCCGCCTCGTGATCATCGGCTTCACCAGCGGCCGCATCCCATCGATCGCCGCCAACCGCATTTTGTTGAAGAACATCTCGGTAGTAGGAGCCATCTGGGGCAACTGGTGCCAGCAGCATCCCGAATACATCCACCAAACCCACTGGAAGCTAATGGAACTCTACGAAACCGGCCGCATCCAACCGGTAGTCTTCAAAGAGTACGCCCCCACGGACCTTCCCCAAGGCCTGAGAGACTTAGGCAACCGCGCCGCCATGGGCAAATCCGTAGTCCTGTTCTAGAATCGGCGTTCATCCGCGTTTATCCGCCGCCCATCACCTCACGCTGTCGCGCTCTCCAACCGCCGCGGCAAACTCCGTTCCGCCGCCCCAACCTCGCGCTCCAAATTAATCAGGTGATGCCGCGTCGCCGTCACATCCCCATTGCTCGCCGCATCCTCCAGCGCCCCCGCCGTGCGAGCCACCTGTGATAACCCCACCTGCTCCGCCGAAGACCGCGTCATCCGCGCCTCCGCCTCCAACCCCCGGATATCCCCAATCTGCGCCAACGTCTGCATCCGCGCAATGCTCGCCTGAGCCGCTTCCAGATACACCCGCTGCATATCCACCAATATCGACGTCGACATCGTCGCCACCCGCGCCGCCGGCGCCACGATCGGCTCCACGTTCTGCGTCAGGAATTCTTCCACCACACGCAGCAGCGTACTCGGATTCACCGGCTTCGCGATATATCCGTTCATCCCCGCCGCCAGACACCGCTCCCGATCCCCACTCATCGCATGCGCCGTCATCGCCACAATCGGCAGCTTCCGGAACCGCGCATCCGCCCGTATCGCCCGCGTCGTCTCCAACCCGTCCAATATCGGCATCTGCACGTCCATCAACACGATGTTGTAAGCCAGCAGCTCCAGATACTCCAGCGCCTCCCGCCCATGATTGGCCACATCCACGTGATAGCCCTTCTTGCGCAGAATCGCCTGCACCACCTTCTGATTGACGTGATTATCTTCCACCAGCAGAATCGACGCCTGCGGCTCACTCCGCGCCACCGTCTTGCTCGCCCGCGCCGCCTTCGGCTCTTCGGCCGGCTCCGTCAGGCAGAGGTACGCCGGCAGCGTCACCCGGAACGTACTCCCTTTGCCCACCTGGCTATGCACGTCGATCTGCCCTTCGTGCATCTCCACCAGCATCTTCGTGATCGTCAGCCCCAAACCCGTACCGCCGAACTTCCGGCTGATACTGCCATCGGCCTGCGTGAACTTTTCGAAGATGCAGCTCAGTTTGTCTTCCGGAATCCCCACACCGGTGTCGATCACTTCCAACACCAACTCTCCCGTACCCGGAGCCCGCAGCAGCACCACCTTCACCGCTCCGCGTTCGGTGAACTTCACCGCATTGCTCAACAGATTCGATAGAATCTGCCGGATCCGCAGCGGGTCCGCCGTGATCTTCCGCGGAATCTCCGGCGACACATCCACGCTGATCGTGATCCCCTTCTTCGAAGCCCGCGACCGGTGCGACCGCACTATGTCTTCCGTCAACACCCTCAGGTCGAACGGCAGCCGCTCCAGCACCATCTTGCCGGCTTCAATCTTCGACAGATCCAGCACATCGTTCAAAATCGCCAGCAGCGAGTTCGCGCAACGCTGCGCCGTCTCCAACTGCTCCCGCTGCTCGCCCGTCAACGGGCTGTCCAGCACGATGTCGATCATCCCCAGCACGCCATTCATCGGCGTTCGCAGCTCATGGCTCATGTTCGCCAAAAACTCGCTCTTGGCCTGATTGGCCGCCTGCGCCTTCTGCATGGCCCGCTCCAACTGCTCGGTCCGCTGCCGGATCCGCTCCTCCAGCAGCTCCTGGTGCTCCCGTACCTCTTCCTTCGATTCGATCAGCCGCCCAATCATCCCGTTGAAGCTGTGCCCCAACGCCTCGATCTCATCCCCAGTCCGGCTTACCTGGATCGCCTCCAGCCGCCCTTCCCCCACCGACCGGATACCCTCTTCCAGATGCGTCAACGGCTTGGCCAGTATCCGCGTCGTAAACCGCGATAACCCCGCCGCCACCGCCATCAGCACCAGGCTCAGTCCGGCCCACTTGAACCAGTTCACCGGTCCATGGCCCAAATCAAAGCTGAACAACGTCACCGCGACCCAAAACAACAGCATCGCCGTGAACAGGAAAAATTTGGTGGCTAGAGAATGCGAACCGAGCGGCCGCACTACTCCTTCGCTCTGGGAATCTGCACTCACATCCCAATATTCGGGGTAATTTGTCCAGAGACACATCAGGACAACCCCTTAGGGGACACTCCTATTCAGGTTTAGTATTCCGGAATAGCTGGTTTGTAGCTAAATGTAAGCAATGCAATCGATTTGGAGCAACTGCCCCGGCCTGCGGAACCCCGTAGAACCAAAGTACGAGCGCACCGGCTTGTTCTTAGGGAAGAATCGGTCATACACCTCATTCATCGGCTCCCAATTCTTCTCTGGATCCACCAATGCCACCTGTACCTTCAGTACCATCTCCATCGAAGTCCCCGCCTTCTCCAGCGCCGCCTTCATAATGTTCAGCGCATCTTCCGTCTGCTGCCGCACATCCCCCGCCTTCGGCCGCCGCTCCGGATACCACCCCCCAATGCCCGACAAAAATAGCAGATGACCGGACCGGATCGGCCCACCCACGCTCTCCTTCTTCGGCGTCCACGAGTCGCTTTGCGCCTGCGCCGCCCCGCCGCCCGCCAATAGCAGCGCGGCGGCATTCATTGCCTGTCTACGGTTCTTCATAAGCCTTATGCCTCCAGACGCCTGGCCGTGAAGCGGCCTTTGCCGAACTCGCCCAAGCTGATTTCTCCCGTCATCGCATTCCCCTGCACCTTGCCGCTGAACGTATAGTGCACGCTCATCCCCTCCAGCAGCAGCGTGCTGTTCACCAGAATCGCATCGCCCTCCAGCTTCGCCTGGAACTGCTGCCGCGCCGTCTGGCCAATGTGCAACCCCCGCCGTTTGTTCGAATTGCCAGCCGCCGGGTCGAACACCAGCGTATGCCGGGTCTTGCCCGAAGAAAACTCGATGTCCACTTCCCAGCTACCCGTTACATCCACGCTCGGCGCCGCGCCAGCTTTCGGCGTGTTCGCCAAACCGCCGCGGAAAACCTCCGACAGCCGCTTCGCTACCAGCGCCGGATGCTCCGGCCGCATCGCCACCGCGCGGATCACAAAACTCGTCGCCTCGCCTCCGGCATGCGACATAATCCGCGGGTTGCCATTCAATAACTGGTCATACACTTCCTGGCCCGTCAGCTTGATTTTCTGCGGATCCCAAGCCACCGACATCACCGGAAAGGGACTCGCCCCCGCCGGCGGCAGGATCTTCGTGGTTACACCAGATATCCCCCCGATTTCTCCGGCGATCATCTTATACCAGCTCTCCCACACGGCATACTCGTCCGGAATCTTCCGTGTGCTGCGGAACAGTTCCAGCGCCACCACCATCCCGACAATCTCTTCCTTGCTCACCTTCATCGCCCGCCCATACCCATGGTGCGGCGCGCTGTTCGACCATGCCGCGCGGACCAGATCCTTCCTTCCCAACAGCACCCCGGCGCCCTGCGGCCCTCGCAGAATCTTGCCGCCGCTATAGGCCACCAGATCCGCCCCCCGGCTCAGATACGGATTCGGCGGATGCGGCAACTCCGCCGCGGCATCCACAATCACCGGCACGCCCCGCTTGTGCGCCGCCTCGGCAATCTGTTCCAGCCGGATCTTCGCCTTCGCCTCTCCCGTCCCCAGCACGGCCACCATCGCCGTGCGATGCCCCAGCGCGGCGTGGAACTCCTCCGGCGTATCGAACTCCACCAGCTTCCCGCCGGCGGTCCGGAACGCATGGTCATAGTCGTTCCGCGACTGTTTGGCGATCAGCACCTCATTCTTCATCCCCTCGGAATGCGGAAGCCGCTTCATCTTCTCCGGATCGCCGCCCGCGATGCACGCCGCCGTCCCATGGCACAGCGCCGCCGCGGCGCCGCTCGTGATAATCGCGGCCTCGGCTCCCAGCAGCTCCGCCACCCGGGCCCCGGCCTTCTCCATCAGCTCATCCAGATTCACGGCCAACTGCGATGCTGAATCCATCGCCTGCCGCACTTCCGGCAGCACCGGAGCCCCGCCGTTGATCGTATAGGTGGCCGTCATGTTGATGAACGGTTTCACCCCAATCTTCTCGTAAACACTCTGGGCTTCGGCCAGCGTCGCCGCTGCTTCCGCCGCTGACGGCAACATCGCGGCCGCGGCTCCCGCACCGGCTGCCTGGAACATGCCCCGGCGGCTCCATCGCTTGCTCATTTCGCCTCCTGCTCCAATCTCTCGTAAATGCGGCGCGCCTCGGAGAATTGCCCGCGCACATGCCGCTGTTCCTTTTCACTGCGCCACCAGGGCCAGGCTTGGGCCATGGAATCCAACTTGTCGATCCAACGCTGGAAGTACCGCGCCGATTCCGCATTGCGGATCTTGCCGTCCCCGACATACACCCGCACCGTGTTCGTCGCCGCCTGCGGGAACTCCGCATCCAGCAACCGGAACCAGGCTCCTTCCACATAAAGGGAATACCATGCGCTGGCAGTTGCGTCTACCGTTTCCTGCCACTCGATGCGATGCGCGTCCGGGGTTAGGGACAGTTCCCGGAACACCTCCCCATTCCGATACACCACCGCCTTGGTCAGCGGTGCAATCGACCGGACACTCGCCTGCATGGCCAGCTTGCCCCCGCCCGCCGGCAGCTTGATCACATCCCCGGGCTCCTGCCCGTTCACCGTGAACTCCAGCAGCGGCCCGGTCGTAAAGAAGCTCTTGCCCCGCCGCAGCGCTTCGATCCACGGCGTAATCTGCAATTCTCCCGACTTCACGAACGTCCGCACCGTCCCCAGAAGCTTCACCCAGTGCAGGTTGCTGATCGAATCCTCGCCTCCGGTCGGGATAATCGGCAGATCATTGTTCAGCGCGTGATGCCATACCTTGATCTGCGCGCGCGAGGCCGACGACCACTCCAGACACTCCACCGTCCCCAGTGCCGCATCCACCGGAAATCCCTTCCCCACCCCCAAGTCGCCCTCCAGCGGATCGCGTTCGCTCGAAAACGGATGCACATACCCGTTCAACGCCCCCTGCGCCCGCGCCTTCCGGAACATATCCGTATTGCTCGGATACAGGCTCTCAATGCCCGTGCCTTCATAGCCCGTCGTGAATGGCGAAATCAGGTGATCCTTCAATCCCAGGTAGAACGTGTGCCCATAAAAGGGCGGCCGGAACTCCTCGCCGATATGCAGCTTCACATCGTGGTAGCCCTTCGTCGCCGGATGCTCGCCCGGCCCGGCGAAATACTGGTGATCCAGAATGCGGTTATCCTTGTTCGCCGCCAGGTTCATGATCACGTCCATACCTTCGGCCCGCGACATGAACACCAGGTTCTCCGGCGTGTTGTGCAGGTTGCCGGCATAGTTCATATGCACGTGCGTCGACCCGCTATACCAGCCCTTCGCCGCCAGATCCGCCATCCGCTTCAGCTTCAGAGTCACGTTCGTCGTCTTGCCGGCCTCCAGCGTCACCTTCGCCTCGCCCGGCCAGTATTGAAACCCGTGCACCGCCTCAATCTTCATCCCGCCCGGCGGCACTTCCACTTCGTACTCCCCATCGGTATGGAAAAGGTGCTCCCCGGCGCGGCCCTTGCGCGAATAGGCGCCTTCCGGTGCATAGAACTTTCCATCCGATGCCAGCCCATGAATCCGCGCCGGCAGCGTCCGTCCGCTATCGGCATCCAGCACGCGCACCCGCAGCTTCCCCATCGGCCGCTTCCATACCCGCTTCGTAATCGGAACGTCCCGCTTGGCGCCGCCATACGTCTCCAGCAGCGCCAACTGCGGAAGCCCATCGCGGTTGTGGATGTACGCGATCCATTCCCCATCCGGCGACCAGCGCGGGTGAAACGAGTCATACTGCCCGAACGTGAGCTTATACGGCGCGCCCCCATTCACCGGCAGCACGTACAGGTTGCTCCACTGATCCGCCGCCCCCGCCGTCGACGAATAGACCACCCGCTTGCCGTCGATCGAAACATGCGGCCGCGTGCGATACAGCGACTGCTCCTGCAGAATCGGCACCGCCTTGTCGATCCCGTTCGCCTCCGCCGGCATCCGCCACAGATGCCCCGACCCCAACGGCACCCCGCGGTTCGACACAAACAGAACATCCTTCCCATCCGGCGTCCACGCAGGCTCAATCGCGATATCCCACGAACTGAAGTACAGCCGGTCGCGCGGATACTGGTTGTCCCGCGTCAGCGCTACCGCCGGACCTGTGAACCGGTCGTTATCAATGCTGCGTACGTAGATCTGAAAATGCCCCGTCGGCTCCGTGCTCACGTAAGCCACCCGCTTGCCGTCCGGCGAAAATGCCGGATCCACAATCACCTGGCTCCCCGTGGTCAGCTCCTTCGTCTCCCCTGTAGCCAGGTTCAGAATCTCCAGGTTGATGCTCCGCGTGTCATCATCGGCCGTGTACACCAGCCACTTGCCGTCCGGCGAAAACACCGGCGACGAGTGATACTTGCCGTTGTTCGTCAGCTCCGTCGCCACCCCGGTAGCCGGATCCACTCGCCAGATACTTCCGTACAGCGCCACAGCGATCCACTTGCCGTCCGGCGACCAGGCCGGCGCCCAGGGCGTCGTCGACGGTGACGGCGGCAGATAGAAATTGTGCATGTACTGGCCGCCCTGCTTCGCCGCCGGATATCCCGTCAGACGTTGCGTTTGGCCCACGCAGAGGCCGGGGAGAATCGCCAATAGCCAGAATCGGACCATAATTGGTTTGTAGGTATACCATAGTTCATGTCCTGGCCGAGTCCCCGCCTTGCCACCACCCTGTGTGGCATCCCCCTCAGCAGTCCGGTGATTGCGGCTTCGGGCACCTTCGCCTATGGCGTAGAATTCGCCGATCACTTCAATCTCAATGACATCGGCGGCTTCGTCGTAAAAGGACTCTCCGCCCAGCCTATCGAAGGCAACCCGCCGCCGCGCATCTGGGAGGCCGAGGGCGGCATGATCAACAGCATCGGCCTGCAAAACATTGGCGTACGCGCCTTCGTTAAGGAAAAACTGCCCGGGCTGAAAGGCCTGCGCGCGGCCGTGTTCGCCAATGTCTTCGGCTACGCCCCCGAGGATTACCTGGAAGTGCTGCGCGTCCTTGAAGACGCCGAAGGCATCGCGGGCTATGAGATGAACGTCTCCTGCCCCAACACCAAGCACGGCGGCATGTTCTTTTCCAGTGACCCGGCGCTGCTGGCCAGCCTTATCACCAGCGCGAAAAACCTGAACCTGAAACGCCCCTTGATCGTGAAGCTGTCGCCCAACGTCGCCGCCATCGCGCCCCTGGCCAAAGCCGCCGAAGAGGCCGGCGCCGACGCCATCTCCCTGGTCAACACCTTCGTCTCGCTCGCCATCGACGCCCGCACCCGCCGCACCCGCATCGGAGCCGGTTACGGCGGCCTCTCCGGACCGGCCATCAAGCCCCTCGCGCTGCGCCTGGTCTACGAAGCCACCAAAGCCGTCAAGATCCCGGTTGTTGGCTTGGGCGGCATCGCCACCGGAGAAGACGCCGCCGAGTTCCTCATCGCCGGAGCCACCGCCGTCGAAGTCGGCACCGCCACTTTCTGGGATCCGCAGTCGCCCCTCCGCATTGCCAAAGAGCTGGACAAATTCTGCCGGCAGGAAGGCCTCAGCCGCGCCCAGGACTTAATCGGCACCCTGCGCTTTGGGGCAAACTAAAGGTTACCCATGAAGACCATCATCGCCACCGACCATGCGCCCAAAGCCATCGGGCCCTATTCCCAGGCCACCGTCCACAACGGCCTGGTCTACTGCAGCGGCCAAATCCCCATTGACCCGGCCACCGGCAATATCGTGGAAGGCGACATCAGCGTCCAGACCGAGCGCGTCATGCAGAACCTCAAGGCCCTGCTGGAGGCCTCCGGCTCATCGATGGCGGCAGTCCTCAAGACCACCGTCTTCATCCTGGATATGAACGAATTCGCCGCTATGAACACCGTCTACGGCAGCTACTTTACCGAAAACCCGCCGGCGCGCTCCACCGTCCAGGTTTCCCGCCTGCCAAAAGACGTGCGGGTCGAGATCGACTGCATCGCGATCGTAAATTGATTCATCATCAAGATATGGGACACGAAATCAACATTGGCTTAGAAGCCAACGAACGCGAAGGTGTGGTCGCGTTACTGCAACACAACCTGGCCGACCTGCATGTGCTCTACATCAAGTCGCGCAACTTCCACTGGAACGTCGTAGGTCCGCACTTCGCGGAACTGCACGGGTTCTTTGAAGAACAATACGATCAACTCGAAGAGTCCATTGACGAAGTGGCCGAACGCATCCGGGCTCTCGGCGGCGTGGCCACCGGCTCCATGGAAGGTTTCCTCAAGTTGGCACGCCTGAGCGAAAGCACCGGCAATCCCCCGAACGCCGACGCCATGATCGCCGAACTCCTCGCCGATCACGAATCCATCATCCGTCAGTTGCGGCTGGATCTCGATACGGCGAACGACAAGTACCACGACGCCGGCACCGGCGACTTCCTCACCGGCCTCATGGAAGGCCACGAGAAGATGGCCTGGATGCTGCGCGCCCACCTGGCCCGGTAAGCTTTCTACATCCGGCGCTGACCCCAGGCATCCAACGGGGGCATGCGCCGGTACATCCTCCTCTCCCTATTCGTCACCGCGGCCGGTCTCGCCGCCGACGCCGGTTGGACCCAGTTCCGCGGTCCCGAACGTACCGGCAACGCCCCGGGGCCCAATTGGCCCGACAGCCTCGCCGGCCTTGAGGAGCTTTGGCGCGTTCCCCTCGACAAAGGCTATCCCGGCCCCATTGTCGACACCAAACGAGTGTATGTCGCCGAAACCGCCGGCGGCGATACGGAGGTCGTCCGCGCCCTCGATCGCAAGTCCGGCAAGGAACTCTGGCGCGCCTCCTGGCCCGGCAAACTGGCGGTCCCCTTCTTCGCCAAAAAGAACGGCGACTGGATCCGTTCCACCCCGGCCCTCTCCGACGGCGTCCTTTACGTCGGCGGTATGGAGGAAGTGCTGGTGGCCCTCGATGCCGCCACCGGCCGCGAATGCTGGCGCGTCGATTTTCCCAAACGGTTCGGCACCCCGAAGCCCGACTTCGGCTACTCCTCTTCTCCCCTGATCGATGGCGACGCCCTCTACACGCAGGCCGCCAACTCCGTCGTGAAGCTCAACAAGCGTACCGGCGAGACCATCTGGCGTGTGCTGGAACGCCAAGCCGACATCATGGATTCCGGCGCCTTCTCCTCTCCGGTCATCGCCGCCGTAGCCGGCAAGCGCCAACTGCTGGTCCAGTCGCGGACGACCCTCCACGGCATCGACCCCGATAACGGCAAGCTGCTCTGGACCCAGGACGTCCCCCACTACCGGGGCATGAACATCCTCATGCCCTCGGTCTGGCAGGACAAGGTCTTCACCAGCTCCTACCGCAACGACACCTATCTGTTTGAGATCAGCCCGGCGCCCGCGGGTGGCTTCGCGTCGAAGGAGCGGTGGCGCAACAAGGCCAAGGGCTACATGGCCTCGCCTGTCATTCTCAACGGCTATGCCTACCTGCACCTCGCCAACCAGCGCTTCACCTGCATCGACCTCCGCACCGGCGAGACGAAGTGGACCACCGAACCCTACGGCATGTACTGGTCCATGGCCGTGCGCGGCGGCAAAATCCTCGCCCTGGACGAACGCGGGCAACTGCTGCTCCTTCGCGCCACTCCGGAGAAGTTCGATCTGCTCGCCACCCGCGAAGTGACCGGGAGCCCCGCCTGGGCTCACATCGCCGTTGTCGATGACGAAGTCTTCATCCGGGACCTGACCGGCGTAACGGCCTACCGCTGGTCGGAAGCGAAGCTGTCCCAACGCCGAAGCAGCCGCGTCACGCCCTCGTGGAACTCGGCCTCCGGCGTCAACAGACTCAGCACCACCCAGCCGCTATCCGGGAAATCGTAGAAGAAGCCGGGCTGCACCAGAACATCATCCTGTTCCAGCAGCGTCAAGGCGAACTCGTACTCCTCGATGTGCTCCGGCAGGCAGAGAATGGCGTACCAGCCGGCGGCAGCCTTGAGCGGCGCGGCTCGCTCCTGCAGCCACGCGAGATTCGCCCGCGTGCGGGTCCGAATCTGCTGCTGCACCTCCGCACCCAGCCGCAGCATTTCCGGCAGCGCATGCTGCACCGGACTCGACACCGATAAATACGTATCGGCGATCAGTTCCAGCCGCTCCCTGAGTTCCGGCATCGCCTCGGCCGGGCCATCCATCAATATCCAGCCCGCCTTCATCTGCGGCAGCCCCGCCAGCTTCGACAACCCGCTCAGCCGGAACAGCAGCGTCCGCGACGTCACCGCGCTCCAATCCGGACGCGGCTCCTCCCCTTCCAGCACATAAGGATGGAAGACTTCGTCGCTCACCACCGGCAGCCCGAACTCTCCCAGCCGGTGGATCTCCTCCTGCGACACGTAAGAGCAGGTCGGATTGTTGGGGTTCACCAGCAGTATCGCCCGCGTCCGCGGTGTCAGCGCGGCGCGGATGGAATCGAAATCGATCCGCCATTGCCCGTCGTATCGCAGCAAATACGGGTCAATCGCGACGCCCTCCATCTTTGCCAGAAATTCGAATAGCGGGTAGGAAGGCTGCGGCACCAGCACGTGGTCGCCCGGGTCGCACAGCAGCTTGAACAGATAGCCGTAGCTCTCGCTGGTCGATGCCGTCAGCATCACCGAATCCACCGGTACCTCGTGCAACTTCGCCACAGCCTGCCGCGCCGTCAGCAATCCCCAGGGCGTCGGCTCATACAGCAGCGCCTCCGGATCGGCCAGGCTTTCCACAATCCCCGCCGGATACATCAACCCCGCGCGCGTCGGGTTGCTCTCCGTCAGATCCAGAATGTGGCAGCCTGCCTGGCGCTTCGCCTTCAACAGCCGCGAGTAGTCATTGGTCTCAAGCGACCAGCCAATGCGTTTGGAAAACAAGCGCTATGTCCGCCCGAGCGACGTCTGGCCCGCGTCGATATTGATGGTCTCGCCCGTGATGGCCGTGGCGTCCGATGCCAGGAACACCGCCAGCGCGCCCACCTCATCCGGCGAGGGCAGCCGCCGCAAAGGGAGCGTCTTCTCGGCCTCGTCGAATACCTGCTGCGGCCAGTTCGCGAATCGCGTCCGCACAAAGCCTGGCGCAATCGCATTCACCCGCACTTCCGGCGCCAGAATGCGCGCAAACGACTTCGTCATCGAAATCACGCCCGCCTTCGACGCCGCGTAGACAATGCTGCTGCCGCCGCCGGCATGCGGCGCAATCGACGCAATGTTGATGATCGACGCGCCCGACTTGCCCTTGATATACGGCACCACCGCGCGGCTTGCGTAGAATTTGCCCCGCAGATTTGTGTTCAGCGTCTTATCCCAGATTTCTTCCGTCAGGTCGTCGAGCTTGTGATGCGGAATCCGCTGGCTCCAGCCCGCGTTGTTCACCAACACATCAATACCGCCGCGCTCGGCCGCCACGTCGGCGAACATCTTCTGGATCTCGCTCTCGACGAGAACGCTGGCCTGGTAGGGAATGGCCGATCCGCCCGCGGCCGTAATCGCGGCTACTGTTTCCTCTGCCGCCTCCTTGCTCGTAGCATAATTTACTACTACGAACGCCCCCTCTTTCGCGAAATGGGTGGAGATGCCGCGGCCGATGCCGGTGCCGCCCCCGGTGACGATTACGACGCGATCCTTCAGCTTCATGAGTTTCCGTCCGAGGCTATCACAGCCGCTGCGAATTTTCCATCCCGCTCATTCCAAACCGCTTACCCGCACCGCCGCTCCGCCACCCTTCCACCGCCATGCTTAACTAGAATCGGGCAGTCCCCGGGCGTCCTTGCAAGGGACTGCCCGCGGGAGAAACAGAAAAGTGCACGTCTGAACCCAAGCAACCATCCGACTTACACTAGCGGGCGTTCTCGCGAACCTGCACCTGCTCGTAGATCTCCCGCGTCTGCTCCACGTTCGCGAACGACACCCCGGGCAGCATCGCCGAAGCTGTACCGGCTGCCACACCCCAGCGCAGCGCGTCGCTGAAATCGGTGCCCCGCCGCATCGACCACACAAACGACGCGCCCAGCGCATCGCCGGCACCAATCGGGCACACCACATCCACCCGCGGCGGAATGGCTTCCACCAGTCGGCCTTCTTCGGCTCCCATTACGCCGCGGCTCCCCAGCGACAGCAGCACGCGCTCGGCGCCCATCATCCGAATACGTTCGGCCGCATCGATCATCTGCGCGCGGGTCAGCAGCACCTTGCCCAGCAGCCGTTCGGCCTCCTGCTGGTTCGGCGCCACCACGGTGGGATGCGCCTCCAGGCCCAACTGCAGCGGTTCGCCGTCGGTGTCGAGCAGCGTCTTCACGCCCAGCGCCCGCGCGGTCTCGATCAGCCGCGCATATAGATCCTCGGGAGCGCCCGGCGGCAGGCTGCCGCAGAGCATCATCCACCGGGCCTCCGGCAGGCGCTGGTGAACGGCCTTCTCCAGCTCGCGGAGTTCCTCCGGCAGCAGCGGCGATCCTTTCTCGTTCAACTTCACCGTCAGCCCCTGCTTATCGGTAATGTTCATGTTCAGCCGGGTGGGAGAAGCCGACGGCACCAGATGAACGGGAAAGCCGCTCGAAGCCAGCATTTGGCGCATGCGGCTGCCCGTGTCGCCGCCGGCAGTCAACACCGCTTCGGTCTTGGCGCCAAACGAGTGCAGCACCTGGCTGGCGTTCAGGCCGCGGCCGCCGGGCGTCTCGTTGGTATCGAGGATGTAGGCACGGTCGTCGAACACCAGCCGGTCCACCGTGACGTTGCGGTCAATGGCGGGGTTCACGGTCAGGGTAAGAATCAAGAATCATCCCTCGTCAAGAGTTTAGCCCCCAGCGCGCCGCCCAGCATGGGGAAGGTGGTGAAGAGGACAAACAACGTGCCCAAAGTAGCCAACAGCACCGCGGCCAGCTTATCGGGCGACTCCAGTTCCCGCACAATGCGCTCCACCTCGGCGCTGGACACGTTGGCCTTCATGGCCTCCTTGTAGAACTCGCCGAAGCCGCCGTTGTTGGCCACAAACACCATGATGAACGTGAACAGTACGGCCACGATCGCGAAACTGAAGATGCCCGTCAGCCAGCCCATCCGCGCCCCGGCACGGACAGTCAACTTCGCCCCGGTCCGCTTCATATACAGGAAAACGGCCAGCCCGCCGGTAATCATCAGCGCCAGCAGCGGCCACAGAAACGGAAGCGGGATGGGCAGCGAGCTGAGCAGAATGCCCGTCACGCCCATGCCCAACGCAATCCGCACCGCCACCGGGTTGTGAAAACTGATGTCCGCGGACAGCGCGGCCAGGGGATCGGCGGCGATGACAGGAACGGACTCGGGGGCAGGATTGGTCTCCGGCTCTTCCACCGGCAACTCAAATTGCGGCTTGCCGCATCGATGGCAGAAGCGCGCATCGGCGGGAAGCATCGCACCACAGCTACACTGAGGACCCACCAAACCAGTATATCGGCTGTGGTAACTTCGGAGACTGCATGTCTGCTACGACGCTCTGGGTGCTCTCCAAACCAGGAGAGAAGTATCTGCGGCTGCTGGATCAGCTGCCTGCAACGGTGAAGGTGATTATCGGGGAGGAGGAAGCGCTGTTTCTATCCGCGCCCGCGCCCGACGTCGTGTTCTGCGGCATCGGCAAGGGCAAGCTGTTGCGATCGCTCTGGCCTCAAGTGAAGGACGCCAAGTGGCTCCATAGCTTCACGGCTGGTCTCGAAAGCGTGCTGTTTCCCGAGTTGGTGGAAAGCTCGCTGCCCATGTCGAATGCCAAGGGCCTCTACGGGCGATCGCTGGGCGAGTTCGCTATCGCCGCGGCGCTGTTCTTTGCCAAGGACTTCCGCCGCATGCTGCGCAGCCAGGCGGCGCACGAGTGGGATCAGTTCGATGTCGAAGAGCTCACCGGGGCGACGTTCGGCATCATCGGCTACGGCGGTATTGGGCGGGAAGCCGCCCGGCGCGCACTGGCGCTGGGCATGAAGGTGGTGGCCATCAAACGGCACCCGGATCCGGTGGATGGCATCGAAGTGCTGCCGCCTTCCGGACTGCACGATATGCTGCCGCGCTGCGATTACCTGATGGTGTCGGCCCCGAACACGCCGGAGACGAAAGGCATGCTGGGCGCCGAGCAGATTGCCATGCTGAAGCCGAACTGCGTGCTCATCAACGTGGGCCGCGGCTCCGTGGTGGATGAAGACGCCCTCATCGCGGCACTGGAGCAGAAGCGCATCAAAGGCGCGGCGCTCGATGTGTTCAACGTCGAACCGCTGCCCGCCGGCCACGCCTTCTACAAGCTGGAGAACGTGCTGCTGTCGCCGCATTGCGCCGACCACACCGCCACCTGGCTGGATGATTCCATGCAGTTCTTCATCGAAAACCTCGGACGCTTCCAACGCGGTGATAAGCTGGAAAACCTGGTCGATAAGAAGCTGGGGTATTGATTGGTTACGTTTGCTGATATTGAAACCGCGGCGGCGCGCATCGCCCCGCATGTGAAACGGACGCCGGTGCTGACGTCGGACTGGTTCGACCAGCGGGCCGGCATCCGCACCTTCTTCAAAGCCGAGAACCTGCAGACCGGCGGGGCCTTCAAGCTGCGCGGGGGCGTCAACTTCGTGCTTTCGATTCCCGATGCCGACATCGGCCGCGGCGTGGTGGCCTTCTCGTCGGGCAACCATGCCCAGGCAGTAGCGATCGCCGCCGGCATCCGCGGCGTGAAGGCGACGCTGGTGATGCCGGACGATGCGCCGAAATCGAAGATGGCGGCGACCCGCGCCCGCAGCGGCGAAATCATCGTATTCGACCGCTTGAAAGAAGACCGTGAGGCGATCGGGCGGCGCGTTGCCGCCGAGACCGGGGCAACACTGGTCCCGCCGTTTGACCATGAGCTGATCATCGCCGGGCAGGGAACCGCGGCGAAGGAGCTATTAGAAGAGACCGGCCAAGTGGATGCGCTGGTGGTGTGCCTGGGCGGCGGCGGGCTGCTGTCGGGTTGTGCCACGGCGGCCAAGGCGATGCAGCCGGGCATCAAGGTCTTCGGCGTCGAGCCCGAGACTGCCAATGATTGGGCGCTGTCCATCAAGGCAGGGCAGATTGTCGAGATCCCCCCGCCGAATACGATTGCTGATGGCCTGCGCGCCCCGAAGCCCGGCAAGGTGACGTTCCCGATCGTGCAGAAGCTGGTCGACGATGTGATCACCGTGAGCGAGCAGGAGATCGTCGAGACCGTCATGTTCCTGCTGGACAAGATGAAGATCGTGGTGGAGCCGAGCGGCGCCGTAGCGGCGGCCGCGATCCTGTTTGGAAAACTACCGCCGGGGATCAATACCGCCGCCGCAATCATCAGCGGCGGCAACGTCGACTGGGAACTGTTGCGGAGCTTTGAAGGCTAGGACTTCGCGCCCAAAGAGCGGATAAACTGGCGGGTTTCGCGAGCCCAGACGCGGCTCCGCTTTTCAAAGCTCTCACCCAGCATCCAGCTCAGGTCGGCCGCGGTAACGGCAGGGAAGGCGACACTGCGGTCCGCGGTCTGATAGCCGTTCTCTCGAAGGAGAA
The DNA here is from genome assembly GCA_016789745.1 of Bryobacterales bacterium. GTDB lineage: Bacteria > Acidobacteriota > Terriglobia > Bryobacterales > Bryobacteraceae > CADEFT01. Next base: position 39,765 of record JAEUQF010000175.1, on the reverse strand, counting down.
AGATCGTGACCTTGCGGTCCCGGACTGTCCAGAGCTCCGGGATGCCAATCGTCTCGAAGATTCCAAACCGATCAATCGCCGTTCGGGATACTTCGACTTCGATGGTGAGGTCGGGAGCGGGATGGCGCGTGAGGTCGATCTCTTCAAAGCCCTCGACAGCCGCGAGGTTCTGAACATAGTAGCTGGAGTCCGGCTCGAAGCCGGCCTCCTTGTCCCGCCGCCGGAAGGTAGTTGAGCCCACCCGGCGGATGTCGGGGCCGAGCTCCTCGGAAAGCATCTCAACGATCAGCGCGAGCGTCCGGTTCGGCTCTTCGTGCTTCGTGGATAAGACCATAAACTCCAGGTGTTTGCCGTCGAAAGCGATGCGGAGTCCGCCGCGCTCCGGGTTTTCAGACAGAATGCGTTCGTAGGTATCCCAGGAAGATTCGATGACCAGGCTCGGAACTTCAACCGCGGTCAGGGTCGCCATACCGCCATTATCGGCCGTCCCACAGGATAATGAAAAGGACTTCGTCTTTTTCACAGTCCATGTCGTCTTACCACTGGAGCCGGACAAGTTGATCTTCCGGGAAGTCGAGGATCGGGATCTGTTATTGAAGGCGCGCGGCGGCAACGTCGACGCCTACAACGGCCTCGTGTCTCGCTGGGAGAAGCGCATTTTCAACTACTTACTGCGGCTGGTGGGGAATCGGGAGGACGCCATGGATCTCAGCCAGGACGTATTCCTGAAGGCCTACCAGAGCCTGCGTAAGTTGGATGACCCGGCCCGGTTTGCCCCGTGGCTGTTCCGGATCGCCCACAATGAAGCCTACTCGCTGCTGCGCAAGCCGCGGCAGGATGGCGAACTGCCGGGCGATATCGGGGATGGCCCCGCCTATGGTCGCATGCTGCCGGTGGAAACCTCACTGGCTGTCGAGCGCGCCCTGAAGCGGCTGAATGCCGACCAGCGCGAAGCCGTGCTGCTGAAGGTATACGAGGGCTTCAAGTTCGAGGAAATCGCCGAGGTGCTGGACACCCCGGTATCGACCATCAAATCGAGGGTCTACACGGCCTTCGAACTGCTGAAAGAGAGCCTGGCTCCCGTACGGAGGGAATCATGAGGGAACCCGATCGGAAGGGCACGGAGTTGACGGATTACGTTTTGGGCGAGTTGGCCGAAGCCGATCGCCCGGGTGTGGAATCGCTGCTCGCCCGCGACGCCGAAGCCGCGCTGGAAGTCGAGCGTCTGCAGACCGCGATGGCGGTGCTGCGGAGCGTGCCGGACGAAGAGCCGCCGCGGCGCATCGCGTTCGTGTCGGACAAGGTCTTCGAGCCCCGCTGGTACCAGCGGTTGTGGCAGCAGGCGGGCGGATTGGCGGTGGCGTCGGCGATGCTGTCGGCGGCCATCATCGGCCATGGCGTGTTGATGCGGCCGGTTCCCACGGCGGCGGCCCCCGCGGTTGCCCAGGTGCAGACGCCCGCTCTGAACGAAGACGAGATCGGGCGCCGCGTGGATCAGGCGGTGGCGAAGGCTGTGGCGGCCACTCGCGCAGAGAACCTGGCCGAGCAGAAGCGGCTGGTGTCGGTGGCGTTGCAAGAGGCGGAGAAGAACTTCGCGCTGGAGCGGCAGGCCGACCGCGTGGCGGTGGAAGCCTCCGTGGATTACCTCCGCAAGCAGATGAATCGCATGTTGTACCTGGCCAGCAATCAGACGGGAGGCGCGCAGTGAAGCGGGCAATTATCCTCTGTGCGGTGTTGGCATTGGCGTTGGGCGCGGCGGGCCGGGTACGGCTGACGCGCGCGGCGATGGCCACCACCGAGAAGAGCTTCGATGGGCGCCTGGAGCGCGATGTGCTGGAAGGCGACATCTTCCTGCTGCTGGGTATGACCCGCGGCGTTTACATAGAAGGCACGGGCATTGTGTACTCGGCCGAAGTTAACCTTGCGCCCATTCCCGGGATAAGCCCCTTCCATCCCGAAATGACGAAGCAGGATTGGGCTCGTGTGAAGCAGAAGAAGGTGCAGCGGCTGCCGGCCTTGAAGACGGCCATGAAGCAGATGCTCATCGATTCGGCGGCCACGCTGGACGGCATGCCGAGTGAAGAGCAGGTGGTTCTGGGCGTCACCATCACCAGCCATCCGAAGGAAGATTCGGCGGGCATACCAGGCCAGATCGTGATGCAGGCAGGCAAGAAGGCGCTGCTCGACGTGCAGGCTGGCCGTGTGCCGCGCGCGCAGATGGATACGCTGATCAAGGTCGTGGAATACTAAATGCGCCTTGGCGAGATGCTCATCGAGCGCAAGCTCATAACGGCCGAGGAGCTGGACCGCGCGCTCGAAATCCAGAAAGAACGCGGCGAGAAGCTGGGCAAGATCCTGGTGGACCTGGGCTTCATCGGCAATCGCGACCTGCTGCAGGTGTTGAGCGCGCAGTTGAAACTGCCGCTGGTGACTATCGACGGGCCGCCGCTCGCCGGACCCGAAACCGAAGCGTTGTCGGCGCGCTTTCTGCGCCAGTTCAAGGCGCTGCCCATCGGCATGGCCGATTCGACGCTGCGTGTGGCGATGGGCGATCCGCTGGACGTGGAGACCATCCAGGCCATCGAGTCGGTAAGCGGACTGAAGGTATCGCCGGTGCTGGCCCCCGAGCAGGAGATCCTGGACGCCATCGATCGCTACCTGGGCGAGAAGACGAAGAGCGAAGGCGAGTCGGAGATCGCGGCGGCCAGTGAAGAGGATCTGGAACACCTGCGCGACATGGCGAGCGAGGCGCCCGTCATTCGCCTGGTGAATGCGATCATCGCGCAGGCAGTGGAGAAGCGCGCCAGCGACATTCACGCCGAGCCCTTCGAGCGCGAGTTCCGCATCCGCTTCCGTATTGACGGCGTGCTGCACAACCAGGAGCCGCCGCCGAAGGAAATGAAGGCCGCCATCATCTCGCGCATCAAGCTGATGGCGAAGTTGAACATTGCCGAGCGTCGCCTGCCGCAGGACGGCCGTATCAAGATCAAGACGCTGGGGCGCGAGGTGGACTTGCGCGTGTCGACGCTGCCGACGCTGTATGGCGAAAGCGTCGTGATGCGTCTGCTCGATCGCTCCGCGGGCGACTTCTACGATTTGCGGAATCTCGGCTTCGACGACCTGATGCTGCGCCGCATGGAGCATTTTACGGCCCTGCCGCACGGCATCTTCCTGGTAACGGGACCCACCGGCAGTGGCAAGTCGACGACGTTGTACTCAGCGTTGAAGCGCATCAACCAGAGCGACAAGAAGATCATCACGATTGAAGACCCGGTCGAGTACCAGATGGACGGCATCAACCAGATCCACGTCAATCCGCAGATCGGGCTGTCGTTCGCGTCGGGCCTGCGGCACATTGTGCGTCAGGACCCGGACGTCATCATGGTGGGCGAAGTGCGCGACCGCGAGACGGCCGATGTCGCCATCCGCGCCGCGCTGACCGGACACTTCGTCTACTCGACGCTGCACACCAACGACGCGCCGTCCGCGATTACGCGATTGACGGACATGGGCGTGGAGAACTACCTCATCACGTCGTCTCTGGTGGCGGTGCTGGCGCAGCGGCTGGTGCGTGTGATCTGCCCGCATTGCCGTGTGCCCGACGCCGAAGTGATGACGCCCACCGGCGAGATGATCCAGGGTTATAAAGGCAAAGGCTGCGAGCGCTGTTTCGGTGTGGGCATGATCGGCCGCAAAGGCATCTTCGAGATGATGGAGCTTAACGATGAGATCCGGCAGCTCATCATGAAGAATGCCGATGCTTCCATTCTGACGGCGGCGGCGCGGCGCAACGGTATGCGCACGCTAAGAGAAGACGGCTGGCTGAAAGTGAAGCTGGGATTGACCACGGCAGGCGAAGTGACGCGGGTGACGCAGGAGTTCTAGTTTGACCACCTACTTCTATAAAGCGGTGGCATCGGACGGTCGGGCACGGTCGGGGACGCTGACGGCGGCCAGCGAGCGCAGTGTGTTGCATGAACTGCGCAAGCAGGGGTTGACGCCGACGTATATCGGCCTGCAGGCGGGCAAGAGCGGCGTCGAGTTGAAGCTGCCGGGCTTCAGCGGCGTGCGGCGGCGCGACATTCTCTTCTTCACGCAGGAGATGACGACGCTGCTCAACTCCGGCATTCCGCTGGACCGCGCCTTGGCCATTGCGAGTGAATTGACCGAACGCCCGCAGTTCCGCGCGGTGGTGCTGGATGTGTTGCGGCTGATCAAGGGCGGGCGTTCGTTCGCCGATGCGCTGGCGGCCTATCCCGATCACTTCTCGGATCTGTACATCAACATGGTGCGCGCCGGTGAGGCCAGCGGCAGCATGGGCATCATCTTCACGCGGCTGGCGGAGTTCGAACGCACACGCGACGATCTGCGAGGCTTTATCATCTCGTCGTTGATTTATCCGGCATTGCTGGCAGCGGTGGGCACGGGCTCCATCCTGGTGCTGATGAACTTCGTGGTGCCACGCTTTGCGTCGGTGTTTACCGATAGCCGGCTGCAGATGCCGCTGCCGACGAAGATCCTTTTGGAGACCAGCCACTACGTGCAGACCTATGGCTGGATTGTGCTGGGGGCTCTGGCGGTAGCCGGTGTGGCGCTGTATTCCTATACGCGCACGGTGGCAGGACGGCTGTGGTGGGATGCGCTGCGGCTGCGGATCCCGCTGTTGGGCGATGCGCTGCGGAAGGCCGAAACCGCACGGTTCGCGCGGGCGATGGGGACGCTGGTGGCCAACAGTGTGCCGCTGGTGCAGAGCCTGGGCATCGCGGCCGCGACGTTGTCGAATAAGAAGATTGCGGGGTCGCTGGATGCCGTGGCGCAGGGAGTGAAGCGCGGCGAAGGCATCGCGACGCCGTTGAAGCGAAGTGCGCAGTTCCCCCCGCTGGCCGGGCACCTGCTGACGGTGGGGGAAGAGACCGGTAAGCTGGACGAGATGTTCCATCGCATGGCGGACATCTATGAAACCGACACCCGGGCGGCCATCCGCCGGTTCACGACGCTGTTCGAACCGCTGGTGATCCTCATCATGGGTATCATCGTGGGTGCCATGATCCTGAGCATGTTGCTGGCGATTACCAGCATCAACGAAGTGGCGGTGTAGATAATGAATCGTAAACCCAAAAGAAATTCGCAAGCCGGCGTCACGCTGATCGAGATGCTGGTGGTGGTGACCATCATCGCGCTATTCGCGGCGGTGGTGGCGCCGAAGCTATTGAACAAGACCGATGCGGCGCGCAAGACCGCGGCGCGGGTGCAGATCAACGCGTTTATGACGGCGCTGGGCGCCTATAAGATCGACACGGGGTTGTACCCGACCAATGAGTTGGGACTGCGCGCGCTGCGGGATAAGCCGCAGGGCGTGAATAACTGGCAAGGGCCGTATCTGCCGCAGGAGATCCCGGTGGATCCCTGGGGGCGGGCGTTTATTTATAAGTATCCCGGCGAGCATGGGGATGATCCGGATGTGATCAGCTATGGGGCCGATGGCACGGCCGGGGGCGAAGGGAATAACGCCGATATTGTGAGTTGGAAGAGCCAATAGACCATGCGAGACAGGCGCGCCGGCGTCACCCTGATGGAGATGCTGATCGTGGTGGCGCTGATCGCGCTGATGGTCGGCGTCAGCTTCCCGTCCATCACTTCCGGTGTCGACTCGCTGCGGCTGATGTCCGCCACCGATGCCGTTGCCAGTTTCCTGAACAGCGCGCTGACCCGGGCCGACCGGCGGCAGCAGGTGATGGAGATCACCTTCGATACGAAGGGCGGCAAATTGGAGCTGCGATCCACTGAGCCGGGCTTCCTGCGCGAGGTGCAATTGCCGGATGGCATCGCCATCACCAAGCTCGATCCGGATACGAAGAGCATCTTCCTTTATCCCGGAGGCACGGTGCCGCGTATCTCGGTGGAACTGGAAAACCGCCGGCAGGTAAGGCGGCGCGTGCGCGTGGACCCCATCACCGGCGTGCCGCAGATTGAACAGGTGGAGAAGGAATCGAAGTGACGAACGAGCGGGGCTTTTCGCTGCTCGAAATGCTGGTGGCCACCGCTCTCATGGCGATTGCCGTGGTGGGGATGTTGTCGGGGTTGAGCACTTCTCTGCGCAATGCCGGAAGCCTGACCAATCGCGACCGTGCCGCCATCGTTGCCAAACGCAAGCTCGACGAACTGCTGCTAACGCGCCGCCTGCCGCGTTTCGCGCCCTTTCAAGGCCAACTGACGCCCATCAACGATGCCGGCCTGAGCGGCGGCTGGACGGCCACGGTGACACCGTTCGAGGTGCCGCCGGGCGTCGGTCCGGGGCAGGCCATTCTGGAGCGGGTGGAATGTGAGATCTGGTGGAACGACGGCGACCGCAGGCGCACCTTCAAGCTGGAAGGCTACAAGCGAACGATTCTGTCACCAACCGATATTCTGGGCGGGGTGTTGCAGCCATGACGGGTCGCGGGCGTTCCCAGGCCGGCATCACGTTATTGGAGTTGCTGATCTCGGTGACGCTGCTGTCGCTGCTGGTGGCGGGCGTGCTGGTCTCGATGCGGGTCGGCGTGAGCGCGCTGCAGCGCACCAATGCGAGGGTGATTGCGAATCGTCGCGCGGTGGGCGCGCAACGGGTGTTGGAACAGCAGATCGCCGGGCTGATGCCGGTCATCGCGGACTGCGTGGCCTCGGGCGGCCCGACACAGAAGATCCCGTTCTTCCAGGGCGAGCCGGGCACGGTGCGCTTCGTATCTTCCTATTCGCTGAATGAAGGCTCGCGCGGCATTCCCCGGATTCTGGAGTTCGCCATCATTCCGGGAGAGGGCAGCCAGGGCTTCCGGCTCATTGTGAACGAACACATCTATAGCGGGAACTTGAGTGCGGGACGTTTCTGCACGGGCGTGGTGCCGGATCCGGTGGTGGGCATTCCGTTGCCGTCATTTGTGCCGGTGCAGGTGGGAACCAACTCCTTCGTGCTGGCCGATAAGCTGGCCGGGGCGCGCTTCGTGTTTCGCGAGCCGCTCAACGATCCGCCCTTTGAACGCTGGGTGGGGCGCTGGGTGCAGCCGTATTGGCCGACGGCGATTCGCGTCGAGATGACCGCCATGGAGGCCGATACTTCGAAGATCACGCCCACCAACATCATGCTGCCGATCTTCGTGAACCGCTCGCCTTTGGGGACCTACTATGACTGACCCGAGGCGGGGCTCCGCGCTACTGACGGTGTTGTGGCTATCGGCGGCGTTGTCGGCGATTGCCTTTTCGGTGGCAACCACCGTGCGCGGCGAACTGGAGCGCGCCGGTACGGCTTCCGATGGCGTCCAGAGCTACTTCCTGGCCCGCGGCGCGATTGACCGCGCGCTGCTGTGGATTGACTGGGGTCCGGCCTTCAACCGGCCCGACGGCACGCCGATGTACTGGGCGCCGGGGACCACTCGCATGCATTTCGAGTTCCCCACCGGCGCCGCGGATGTTGAGATCATCCCGGAAGGTTCGAAACTGAACGTAAACCTGGCGACACCGGACGAGTTGTTCCGTTTGGGGCTGGCATTGGGTGTGCCGCCGGAGCGGGCGCAGGAGATCGCGGCGGCGATTCTGGACTGGCGCACCATGCCTCCGGGCGGGGTGAGCGAATTCGATTCGTATTATTTGTCCCAGCCTTCGTCTTTTCGGGCGCGGCACGCGTCCCTGGAAGAGATTGAGGAATTACTGCTGGTGAAAGGCATGACTCCGGAGCTGTTCCACGGCACCTATGTTCGCGAGACCGACGGGCGGCTGACCCCGCGCGTGGGCTATCGCGACTGCCTGAGCGTGTTCGGGAGTCCGGCGGCGATTTCGGTGAATGCGGCGCAGGGCGCGGTGCTGGCGGCGATCGGGATACCGCCCGATGCGGTGGCGGCGATTCTGCAGGCGCGGCGCGCCGGTGGTGGCTTCTCGAACATGAATCAACTGCGCGAGTTCACGGCGCAGGTGGGTCCCGCGGGCGGGCGCCTGACGCTGAACTATGGCAGCATCACGACGCTGCGGGCAACGGCGCGGCTGCGGTTGCAGAATGGGCAGTTGTCGGATATGCGCCGCACGGTGGCCGCGCTGGTGAAGTTTGCCCCCTCGACGAAGGACGCCCCGTATCATATTCTGCGCTGGTATGACCAGGGTGGATTGGGCGTGGGGGACATGCAGTGAGCAACTGGCTGGCGTTCGGCAAAGGGATTGGGATCGCGGTGCTGCCCGATGAGTTGCGGGTAGCGGTGGTGCGCATCCGGCCTTCGGGCGTGGAGTCCGTAGCCGAGGAGAGCATCAAGAACTACACGGAGCGTCCGGCGGCGGAGTGGGGCGCGCAGTACCAGGCATTCCTGCGGTCGCATGGCGCGGCGCACCTGGCCGCGACGGTTGTGCTGCCGCGCCGCGAAGTGACCATGCGTGTGTTGACGCTGCCGGGCGTGGCCGATAAGGAGTTGGCCGCGGCACTGGCGCTGCAGATCGACACGTTGCATCCGTATCCGGAAGCCGACGTGGTGTGGTCGTGGACGAAGCTGAAGGACGGCAAGTCCCTGCTGATCGGCATCACGCGGCGTAGCGGGATTGACCGCTACATGGAGAAGTTCGCCGAAGCGGGCATCAAGATTGGCGGCTTCTCGTTTACTGGCGCGCTGACGTACACGGCGCTGCGGCTGTACGGCGCGCCACCGAGCGAAGGGTTTGTCGCATGGCGCGATACCGAACGCGGGCTGGAGGTGTATGGCGAAAGCCAGGCTCGCCCGCTGTACGCGGCCACATTCGATTCGTCCTGGGAGACAGCGATTCACACGGCTGTTTCCGAGTTGAGATTGACACCGGGTTTGGAACCTCGGGAGTTCACCGCCGTACTTCCCTCTCCACGGCGGGCTCCCGAGGGTGATGGGATGCCCGCGCAGGCGGCTCCCGCTTATCTTGCTGGAATCGCCGCGGCCGCGCCGCGTTTGGGGTTGAAGCTGAATCTGCTTCCCGAGGAGCTGCGCGATTCCAGTTCGTTGATGATCTATGTGCCCACGGTGGTGCTGGGCGTGCTGCTGGTAATCGGACTGGCGGCGCTGGGCCTGTACAGCCGGTATGAGGATGGGAAGTATCTGGAGGCGCTGCAGGCCGAGATCGCCATGCTGGAGCCGAAGATGCGGCAGTTGGAGATGCTGGACAAGCGCGCCGTGACGGCCGCGCAGCGCATCGCACAACTGGACGAATACCAGCAACGCACGAAGCTGAACCTGGATGCTTTGCGCGAGACGACGCGGCTGATTCCGCCGCCGGGGTGGCTGAATACGTTGGAGCTGAGCGGGTCGGCGCTGGTGGTGGCGGGTGAGGCCGATCAGGCCACGGGATTACTGAAGTCTCTGGATAGCTCGCCGATGTTTTCCGAATCGGAGTTTCTGGTGCCGATCGCGCGGGTGGGCAATGCCGAGGTATTCCGCATTCGCTCCAAGCGGGAAGGGATGGGCACTTGGTAATCTCCGACCGTGATCGCCGGGCGCTGCTGTTGTTGGGATTCGCCGTGATTGGCGTGCTCATCTTCCAATGGGTGACCGATGCGGCGCCGGAGGGCTCGACGGCCTCGCCGGGCGAGTCGATTGCGGTGGCCGAGAAACGGCTCATCCAGTTGCGGCAGAATGCGGCGATGGTGCCGTCGCGGGAAGAGAAGTACAAGCAGGTGAGCGCGCAGTTGGCGCTGCGAGAGAAGCGCATCCTTCAGGCCGATACGGCCGCGCAGGCGCAGGCGGCGCTGCTGGCGACGGTGCGGCGCGTGTTGCGGAGCCAGAATCCGCCGTTGGATATTCGGTCAAGCGAGTTTGGCGCAGTGAAGGCTTTCGGCACTGACTACGCCGAGGTGCCGGTGACGGTAACGGTGGAATGCGCCGTGGAGCAGTTGTTGAACATACTGACGGAGCTTTCGCTGCAGCCGGAACTGGCATCGGTGAATGATCTGCGCGTGTATTCGGGCAATGCCAAGCAGAAGACGACGAACGTGCGGCTGGCGGTGACGGCGCTGGTATCGAAGCGATTGCTGCCGGAGCGGAAGGGGGCCTTTTGAGCAAGAAACTCTGGTTCCTGAATCTGCTGCTGGTGGCCGGGCTGGTGATGATCGGGCGGGAGCTGCATGCCAGTTGGAAGGCGTCGCGGGAGCGCGAGAAGCGCATGTTGGGTCAGCGGGTGTCTCCGGTGAAGGAGCCGCCGACGACAATCGGGCCGCCGCCGGCGCCAGTGCAGGCGACGCAGTACATCGATGTCGCGCAGCAGACGCTGTTTTCCAAGGACCGCAACCCGAACGTGGTTGTGGAAGTGCCTGTGGAAAAGCCGAAGATCATGCCGCCGTTCCCGAAGTTTTTCGGCGTGATGAACCTGGGCGACGGGCCGATGGCGATCATGACCGAAGGCGGGCGGCAGAAGACGTTCAAGGCGGGCGAGCAAATTGGCGAGTACAAGCTGCTGGCCATCGGCACCGAGACGTTGACGTTTGAGTGGGACGGTAAGCCGCACGTGAAGAAGTTCTCTGACCTGCAGGCGAGAGAAGCTGCGCCGCAGGTGGAAGAGCGGACGGCGGCGCCTGCCGCTCCGGTGACGCCGCCGGCTCCGGTAACGCCCGCTAAGCCGGGCCCGGGCGCGGATATGGGCGGAGGATTGGCGGCATGCAACGCGAACGACAGTTCGCCTGCCGGCACGGTGGTGGACGGCAAACGCAAGGTAGTGACGGAGTCTCCTTTCGGCAAGGTGTGCCGCTGGGAGCCGGTGAGATGAGTCCGAACGAGAGGTAAACCAAGATGATGATGCGGATCCTGATGGTATCGGCGCTGGCTGCGGTTTGCGGTCTGGCCGAAGAGCCCAAGAAGTCCACCGTTGCTCCGAAGAAGGCGCCGGCGAAGAGTACGGCGAGCAAAACGACTGCCAAGAGCGCTCCCAAGACGGCGAAGAAGCCGGCACCGGCGGCTCCGGTGATTCCTGCCGGCGCGAAGGAGATTGAGCCGGGCACCTACCGCTGGGTGGATCCGAAGGGTGTGGCCTGGATCTACACGAAGACGCCGTTCGGCATCATGAAAGGCCCGGAAAAGAAGAACGATATACCGGAGGGCGCGGCGACGGCGGGCTGGCGCGTGACGGACTTGGGCGAGAACCTGGAGTTCGAGAAGCCTTACCCGTTTGGTGGCACGTACCGCTGGACGCGGAAGAAGACCGAGCTGACGGACCTCGAATCGGAATTCTGGCAGCGCAGCCAGGCGACGGCGCAGAACAAGTAAGAGATAAGGAAGCCCTGACCTATGCATCGACTCGCGTTTCCGCTGCTTCTGACGGCGGCGCTGTTCGGCCAGCAGCAACAGCAGCCCGCGCAACCGGCGGCACCTGCCACGCAGACCGCGGCGCAGCAACCGGGAATCGTGCTGAACCTGCCGAACGCCAATCTCACCGATCTGGTGGACACCCTGGCGCGGCGCCTGAAGATCAACTACATCCTGGATCCGCGCGTGAAGGGGTCGGTCAACATCAACACCTACGGCGAGATTCGCGCGGTGGACGTGCGGTCTTTGTTGGAGACGATTCTGCGCATCAATGGCGCGACGATGGTGCAGGTGGGCGACCTGTTTCGGATTGTGCCGATCGCGGAGGCCGGACGCCTGCCGCTAAAGCCGCAGGTGAATCCGAATCCGCAGGATATTCCGGAAGACGAGCGGATGTCGCTCAACCTGATCTTCCTCAAGTATGTGCAGGTGCAGGACCTGATCAAGCTGATTGATCCGTTCCGCGGGGAGGGCTCGTCGGTGTCTAGCTACGACCCGGCGAACCTGCTGCTGCTGCTGGATAACAACCGCAACATGCGGCGCACCATGGACCTGATTGCGCTGTTCGACAGCGACGCCTTCGCCAGCCAGCGGGTGCGGCAGTTCGAGGTGAAGCATAGCCGCCCATCGGACCTGGCCAAGGAACTGGAGGCGGTTTTCAAGGCCTATTCGATGTCGGACAAGGCCGGGTCGATCAAGTTTCTGCCGATCGACCGTATCAATCTGATTGTGGGCGTGGCGCCGAATGCCGGTGTGTTTGAGGAAGTGGACCGCTGGATCAAGAAGCTGGATATCGCGGTGAAGGTGACGGCGGGCGCGGTGGACAACTATGTGTACCGGGTGCGGTACGGACGCGCCGAGACGCTGTCGATGGCGATCATGTCGCTGTATGGGGGTCTTTACTATGGATTCCCGATGGGCATGATGGGCATGGGGATGATGGGCGGTATGGGGATGGGCGGTATGGGCATGGGCGGTTACGGGATGGGCGGCTACGGTAGGGGCGGCTATGGCATGGGTGGTTTGGGAATGGGCGGGATGGGCATGGGTGGCTACGGGATGGGTGGTGGCTACGGCATGGGGATGGGCGGTATGGGCATGGGTGGTTACGGGATGGGTGGGTATGGCATGGGTGGGTACGGCATGGGCGGCTACGGGATGGGCGGTTACGGAATGGGTGGTTATCCGCAGTCCTATGGAGCGGGCGGCGCAATGCCTCCGGGCGCCTCGGCCGGGGTGCCTACGACGAGTCCGGCGGGTACGTCCGCGGCTCCGGTGGCGGGCGCGGACCAGACGGGCGCCTATCTTTCTCCCAGCGCGGCGCCGAAGCCGCCGAATATTCCGCGCGTGGTGCCGAATCCCTTCGATAACACGCTGCTGATCCAGGGCACACCGACCGAGTTCGAACAGATTACGCGGCTCCTGGACCAGTTGGATGTGCCGCCGCGCCAGGTGTTGATTGAAGCTCGAATTTATGAGGTAACCCTGACTGGGGCGCTGGCGAGCGGGGTGCAGGCGTTCCTGCAGCGGCGAACCGCCGGGCGTCAGGACAACAAAGGGCTCTTGACTGCGTTGGCGAGCGGTGACGGCCTGGTGTTGACCAGTGCGCACCTGGTGGGGCAGACGCGGGAGCTGCTGCTGGCCGTTACGGCGCAGGAAGACCAGCGCAAGGCGAAGGTTGTGGCGGCGCCCTCGGTGATTGCCACGGACAGCATTCCCGCGATGGTCAATGTCGGTACCGAGGTGCCGACGCTGAGTGCGAGCGCGCCCTCGGGCGTGCAGGCCGGCGGCAATACGGTGTTCGCGAACAGCATCTCCAACCGCAATGCCGGTGTCACGCTGCAGATCATGGCGCGGGTGATTCCGAGCGGGATTGTGACGCTGGTGATCAACCAGGAGGTGAGTTCGCCGATTCCGCCGCCGGCGACCGCTGCCATTCAGTCGCCGTCGTTTTCCAAGCGCAACGTGAACACACAGGTGACGGTGCAGGATGGGGATACGATCGCGATTGCCGGCATCATCCAGGAGTCGAACACGGAAAGCTCGGCGGGAGTTCCGGGGCTGCACCGGCTGCCGATCGTTGGCGCCGTGTTCGGGAATCGCAGCTACAGCAAGGAACGCACGGAGTTGGTGGTGTTCATGACGCCGCGGGTGATCTATGACACGACCGAAGTGGTGGAGGCGAGCGAGGAGTTGAAGGGCAAGCTGCGGCGGCTGCAGAAGCTGATCAAGGAATAGGGCAGGCGCGAGTCCGCCCCGCTACGCAACCAGCGGGCGTTGTACGGGTTCAAGCTAAGATATAAGGCTTGCATGAAGCGTGCGTACCCCTGGCTGTTTCTGCTCTTTCTGAGTCCGTCGTCGCTGCCCGCCCAAGATGTGGGCCAGGGAGCGCCTTCGGGACTTGAGTCTCTCTTTCAGAACGCGTTCTTTCGAAATCGCTTCAACACCCTGGTATCGTTGCCTCCCGTGGGGGCGGTGCGCCGGTTGGGCGCGGGGTACGTGCAGGAGTTCCAGGACGTGAACCGGCGGGAGGCGAACGTCTTCGCGCTGGTGCGTGGGGACACGCTGACCGACGTGTTCCAGATGTATCCGGGCATTTATGCGCAGTTCGGCAGCGTTGGGGTGGCGACAGCCGGCTTTCCCACAATGGACACGGCGCCCTGCATATCGGGCACGGCGGGCACGGTCTGCACCTACCAGATCTTCACGAAAACCCACGCGCTGTTCGCTTACACCAGCTCGGCGGTGACGGCGGCCGGTCAGGGGGTGACGGTACAGGGCAACTTCTACACCACGTGGACGACCAAGGGCGGCATCAGTTCGCTGGGTCCGGCGACGACGGGCGAGACAGCCATCACGTCGGCGACGGGCGTGACGGCGACGGGCCAGCAGTTCTATAACGGCTCGATTTACACGTTGAGCTCCGGCAACCTGAGCGGGCGTACGTTCACGGTGACCGGGAAGGTGTTCGCCTTATATAAGGAGTTGGGCCTGCATACGGGGTCGCTGGGGCTGCCGTTGGGCGATGAATTGAACGCCGGCAACGGGCGCATCCGGCAGGCCTTTGAAGGTGGGAGCGTGGAGTACACCGCAACCACCGATGCCGTGGTGCGGCCAAGTGTCGGGTCGGTGTCGCTGAGCGTCGGTGTGGCCGAAGTGCTGCGCATGAATCTGGGCGACACGCTGCCGATCCGGGCGGTAGTGACCGCGACGGTGGGTGGGGAACTCACGGATCGCGAAGTGACCTGGGTGACGACGAATGGGCGGGTGGTCGCGATCCAGCCGAACGGCTTGGGGGCGACGCTGCGGGCCGTCGGCGGCGGGGCGGTGCAGATCAGCGCGGTGAGCGAAGGGAAAGTGAGTCCGGCGCTGAACATATTTGTAGCGGCGCCGTGCTGCCAGATCGGGGAGGGGGCGCCGACGCTGGCGATCCAGCAGGCGTTTCAGGACGCGGCGTCGCGGAATCGGTTATCGGTGCAGTTGCCCGTCGCCGCTCCTGTCAAGCGCGTCGGTTTGGGCCTGGTCCAGGAACTCCGCGCCACCGACGGCGTTACACGCTATCTGCTGTGCCGGTCCGACGTCTCGCCGGGCGTGTTCGTGGTCACGGGCGCCTTGCTGGCGGCTTACGAAGTGTCGGGCGGCCCTGGTGGCGCGCTGGGGTATCCGATCAGCGATCCGACCGCGGGCGGCAGACAGATGTTCGAAGGCGGCGCGCTGGCGGGTCAGCCGATCTACGCGGTGAGTGGGGCGATCCTGACGCGGTGGGAGGCACTGGGCTTTGAGAACGGGGCGCTGGGCGCGCCGGCGGGTGCCGCGGCGTCGATCAATAGCTTCACGGGCTCGAGCGGGACCGGGCAATCGTTTGCGAATGGGCTGGTGATCCGGATTGCGACGGGCAAGTTTGCGGCAAACCGCGGGATTGTCACTACGGGGGCGTTCCTGCTCGAGTATCTGGAGCGGGGCGGGGCTCAGGGAAATCTGGGTTTCCCGGTCAGCGAGTCGTATATGGGTCCGCAGGGACTGCCGACGCAGGATTTCGAAGGCGGGCAGATGCGGCTGCGGGACGGGGCGGTGGAGGTAGTGGAGCGCGAGCGGACGCCGGAGATCACGGTAACGCCTAGCCGGGTCAGTGCGGGGAGCCGGGTGCGGGTGATTGTCGGGGGCTTCGCGCCGGGGACGACGCTGCGGATCTCGTCGCCAAGCGACCCGGCGACGCCGGCGTTTGAGATTCCGACGATGCAGGGGTCCTATAGCTGGGAGGCGCCGATCGCGAGCACGGCACGCTCCGGGATCGTGACGCTGCTGGCGGTGGATGCCAATGGCACGCAACGGGCGAACGGCAGCTATACGGTGGTGGCGCTGGCCGAGGCGAACGTCCAATTAAATAAAGTTAGAGGCGACACGCAGACCGGACTGCCCGGCGCGCGGCTGCCGCAGGCGTTGCTGATCGCGGCCGTGGACGGGCAAGGGGCGCCGCTGGTGGGGATTCCGATTCGATTTGCGGCGTCGCCGGGCGCTAGTGTGGCCCCGGTGGACGCGATTACGAATGAGCGAGGCGAGGCGTCGACCACGGTACGCCTGCAGCCGAACGAAGGTGTCGCACTGGTTACCGCGACCGGGGCGGGCAAAGTCGCGACCTTCAGCGCGCGGGCGGCTCCGTCGACGTTGACGAATTTCCCACGCCAGGCGGCGCCGGATGGGAAGGGGGCGCTGCTGGCGTCGGCGTCATCGATCCTGCGCTATCACCAGAATCGAAACGAGTTGCCGACCTCGCAGGGTCTGGCGGATCCGGCGGCGCTGGGCACCTTCCTGCGCACCTTCTGCGTGTTGGACACGGCGGGGGGGCGGATCTGCGATGGCTTCCTTCCGCTGGCGGGGACGTCGGACAGCTTCGTGAATCTGTGGCGGTTGAAGGAGTTCGCGGGTGGGACGCTGGATGTAGAGGCGGCGGGGGCGGACCCGAATACGATTCTCGATTTGCTGGCGGTGGGCTCGCCGGTGCTGGTGGCGTTGAACCTGTCGGTGGGCGAAACTCCGGTCGGCAGCCACTTTGTGGCGGCGATCGGCGTGTCGGCCGATGGGGCGATTGTCATTCACGACACGGCCTCGCCGGCGCGGCCGCGGTTGGACGATTACCTGGCTGGCTTCACCTTAGCGGGGCGCCAAGTACAGGGCAAGGTGGCCGATGTGCTGCGCCTGGTGCCGCGTTCGCCGAGTCCGTCGGGCTTCCTGGTGGAAGCCGGCATGGATATCAGTGTGCGGAGCGTGGCGGGAGACTGCGGCAGGGAGTTGGTGTGGCTGGGCCCGGCGGTGATTACCGCGTCGGGTGTGCAGCCGGCCAACGGCAGTACGCACCTCTATTATTGCAACGGGTTGGAACCGGAGCAGATTGTGCGGTTTAGCCCGGCGAGGGCCTTCGTGGCCACATTGACGGATTTGGGCGCGCCTGGCCGGCGAACTGAGCTGATCGGGGGAACGGACGCCACTTGGTTGGCCACGCGGGCCGGAGGGCAATGGGTCACGTCCCCGGTGGATTTGGAGATCGATGCGGCCAGTGTGGTGAATGCGGCGACGTTTACCAATGAGGTAGCGGCCGGGTCCCTGGTGACGATCGCCGGCCTTGGCTTTGGCGCCGATACGGTAGTTGAAGTGAATGGCGTGCCGGCGATTGTGGCGGGCATCAGCGACTTCCGGTTGAATATCGAGATTCCACCCGCCTTGCTACCTGGGGAATATCTAATGACCATCGCGGCGGGAGCGACGCGGCGCGAGGTGCCCGTGACCTTACAGGAAAGCGCGCCGGCGATCTTCCGGGATAGCGCGAATGGGAATCAGCCGCTGGTGACGAATACGACGGGCGGGCAGCGGAACACGGCGGCGAACCCGGTGAGCCGAGGGGGGTCATTGCAGATCTACGCGACGGGCTTAGGAGAAATCCGAGTAACGGGGAATAGCGAAGTAGTCACCCACCCCATTGAGGTGGTGTTACAGGGGCAAGCCTTGCCAGCCTCCTCGGCGGTACGGTTGCCGCAGCTTCCGGGGATTTATTTAGTAACCGTGAACGTCCCGGCGCGGGTAGCGCCGGGGCTGGATGTACCGCTGCGATTGCGGCAATCCGGAGTGGAAAGTAATGCGGTTCCGGTGTCGATTCGGTAGGGTGAGACAAAAAGTATTGACTCTTAGTACCAGGGCATGTTTAAATCGCATGTTGACCGCAGATTCTGCTGTCGGCGTGTACCTTACCTCTTGCCTAGGGAGGGGTGTAGTTTTCCTTGACTAATGGCAAGCAGAAGTGTTATTAAGAGAGGGTATTGCGTCCAAAGTATCATAGCGGCATTCACAGCATGAGTCCCGCGAGCACATTGCCAGCCGGACATCGGGCTGGTTGGGTAGTACAAGGATTTGATAGAGACGCACACTTGATGAATACGATGCAAGGGATGGAGAAAGCGGGCCGGTGACCAACCTAACCGAAGTTACCAATCCATTGCGGGTATTTTTCGAGGAAACGATAAGACCTAAAAGGCACAGGTTGAAGAAGAAATTCCATCAATTCCAGTTCAACTTCTACAAGGAGAGGGAAATGTCAGATTTTCGCAAGCTTTCACTTGCGTTTGCGGCGGCCACCCTGTTTACAGGTTTGGCCAGCGCTCAGACGACGCCTCCGATCGTCTGCAGCACGTCCGCGCAGCCCCTTACGGTTCGCGCCGAGGGATTGTCGGAACAGACCGGTGACATCGTGATTCAGTGCTCGGGCGGTGTCGCTCCGGCTGCTGGCACGGCGGTACCGGCTGTGAATATTTCGGTTACGCTGAGCACGAACATCACGAGCCGGCTGATCAGCGATCCGGGTTCGGAAGCGCTGTTGTTCATCGATGACCCGGCCCCGGGCCCCGGCGGCGAGGGTTATGGTGACCAGAACCCCTGCCCCCAGACCAGCGCAATCGCGACCTGCGGCAACTACGTTGCCAATGGCGTGGGTGGTGCGACGGGCGTTGGCTCCCAGCGTGGCGCTGGTGTGCCGATCAACGTGTTCCAGGGCGTTCGTCAGAACGACAACACGATCGTGTGGCTTGGTGTGCCGATCGTGGCCCCCGGCAGCACGGGCGTTCGCACGTTCCGCACGAAGAACATCCGCGCCGCTGTTGCCGGTACGACGGCTCAGAACGGCCAGATCTTCGCTTTCGTGTCGATCCAGAACCCCCCGACCAACCTGCAGCTGAACAACTCGACGGTTAACGTTGCGTTCGTGCAGCAGAGCCTTGAAGTGACCCTCCGCTCCTTCAGCGGCGGCAGCTTCAGCGCGACTGGCCAGGGCAACTTCCTGTACATCTGCGAACGCTTCAACAGCGATCTCGCGGCTGACCC
The DNA here is from genome assembly GCA_016789745.1 of Bryobacterales bacterium. Lineage (GTDB taxonomy): Bacteria > Acidobacteriota > Terriglobia > Bryobacterales > Bryobacteraceae > CADEFT01. Next base: position 21,124 of record JAEUQF010000175.1, on the reverse strand, counting down.
GACCGACGGTGACTACTCCGGTTCGAGCAATCCTGGTGGCCGTGCCTTCCAGGTTCGCTTCCGTGAGCTGTATGCCGCCGCCTGGAAAGTTCGCGACATCAATGGTTCGGCTCTGAGCCCGAGCAATGCGTCGCAGGCGTTCCCCCGCGAAAACAACGGTGCGCCGCCGTCCCAGACGGGCAACGTCGTTGTGGAATCGGGCTTCTATAACAACGCATTTGGCACGCTGGCCCGCGCCGGCCGCGCTGACCACGGCACCCGCCTCCGCGCTGCCTTCAACAACGTTCCCGCGAACGTTCGCCTGTACGTTTCGGCCAACCCGATTGCCAGCGGTGCGATCAGCTCCACCGCGACCAACCCGGGCAGCCTGACCAACGGTGGCGAGACCTCGGCCTTCGCCGCTGCTTATGGTGTGATCCAGGGCGCGGGTGGCATCCCGACGACGGCTACGGTTCTCGTGACCCCGTCGAGCACTGCCGAACGCGGCGCCATCGGTGGCAACACGGCTGCTTACCCGGCCGGTGCGACCGTGGGCCTGATCGAAGTGCCGCTCACCAACGGTGCCGGCTCCTTCGTTTGGGAAGTCCTCTCGACCGATCCGAACGGCATCGACACGCTGAGCTTCGCGGTTGCGCTCGCCTACCGCAGCACCAACAACCCGGCCACCGGCACCTTGACGGTGAACGGTAGCTATGCCCCGATCTCGACCGTGAACACGATGTCGTCGACGGCGCCGATCCCGCGCTTCGCTGACACCTCCACGGCCGCCAACGCTTCCAGCCTGAACGTCTGCCAGACCGCCCTGCTGTTCCCCTTCACGAGCAACCAGGCCGGCTTTGACACGGGCGTTGCCATCGCCAACACCACCTCGGATCCGTTCGGTACCGCCAGCCAGACCGGCAACTGCGAACTGAACTACTACGGTGGCACGACGGGCGGCGGCGCTCCGCCGAGCAAGCAGACCACGACGACCCCGCTCTCGGGCGGCCAGACGGCCACCTTCACCCTGTCGAGCGGTGGTACGAATGGTATCGCTGCCACGCCGGGCTTCCAGGGCTACATCATCGCCATCTGCAACTTCCGCTATGCTCACGGCTTCGCTTTCGTCAGCGACGTCGGTGCGCAGCGCCTGTCGCACGGCTACCTGGCTCTGGTTCTGGACAACGGTCCGCGCCTCAACCGTTTCGGTGAGTCGCTGGGCATGTAATCACTCCCCACAAGGGATAAACGGGAAGGGCGGGGCTTCGGCTCCGCCCTTTTTGTGTCTAGCGGCACTGTAAAACATTTCCTTACCGAGTTGTTTTCCTCTTCCCTGCTTCCTGCTTATTTCAACCCTTCCTATCTGGTGATAAGCTAATACTTGCGCGTCCACCCCAATCCTCTTTTTCTACGAGGTAGCATGTCTCTCCATTCGCATATCCGGCGTGTTCTCCTTTGCCTGACGACATTGGTCCCCCTGGCGCTGGCCAACAATGTTTTCGTCATGCCTCCATCGGACGGCACACAGCGGCCGGTCACTCCTTTTGCGGCCGATCCGTTCGCGCCAGCCAGCGGAGCCATCGCCGCGGCACCGGACACCTTCCAGGCCTTGGCTCTTCCAGCCGGGAACAAATATTACTTCGTCGGGCGCTCCGGCACGAACACGGTGGTGGTGACCGACGCGAATTACAACGTGGTGAACCGCCTGAACCTGGGGGTTGGCGCGCAGGCCGCGGCATTGAGCCCGGACGGACGCTTCCTGGTGGTGGTGGCCAACACGGTGCAGATCATCAGCACGGCGAACGATGCCGTGGTGGCGCAGGTAAACGCGGGCAGCCTGGCCAATGACGTGGCCATCAACCGCGCCAGCACGCGCGCCTACGTCACCAGCCAGGGCAGCGGCACGGTAACGGTGATCGATCTGGGCAGCTTCCAGACCATCGCGACGCTGAGCGGCCTTGGTCCGTTAAACGGGATCACCGCCGGACCGAACGGCTTCATGTATGCCTCGGCGACGAACATCCTTTATGAGATCGACACGCGCGACAACACGCTGCGGAATGGCTCGGGAATCCCACTGAACGCACAGCCCGGCAAGCCGGTGATTTTCGGCGACCCGTTCAGCGGCCTGCGTGCGTTGCTGCCCAACCTCAATCCGGCTTTCGGCGGCAGTGCGCTGATTTCGGTGGACTTGGCGAACCGAACGTTTACCACGGTACCGACGAGCGGCGGCATTGTGTTCGACCGTGTGGTGGCGATTTCGCCGGCGCGGGCCTTCGCGGTCACCACCGGCGGCCAGCTCTATCAGATTGATCTGCCCGGCACCGCGACGCTTGCCAATCTGAGCGGCTTGAATCCGAACGGGGTGCGGTCCATTGTGGCGACGCCGGAGTATCCGACGGCGCGCTTCCTGTTTGTCGCCTCGGGCAATACGCTGCAGCGGGTGGACCTGGGCGCGGGTGGCGTATCCGGCCAGTATCAGTTGCAGAACCCCGCGGGTCCGCTGGTGTACGCCGGTCCTGGTGCGACGGGCAACCCCACCAATCTCTACCTCTTCAATAACGGTCAGTTCATCCCGCCGGGGACCCAGGGCCTTCCTCTGACAGTCCGCGTGGTGGATGGAACGGGCAAGCCGCTGGGCAATGTACCGGTGCAGTTCTCGACGGCAGCCGCGGGCGCGACGGTGACGCCGACGACGGTGACGGATGCCGAAGGCTACGCGACATCGCAAATCGTCGCTCCGGCCACCACCGGGCCGTTCAGCGTGACCGTGATCGCCGGCAGCGGAACCCTGGTGACCGGTACGTTCAACCTGACTGCGGGCACGGGCACGGCTGGTCCGACGGGTGCCATCAGCATTGTCAGCGGCAACGGGCAGATCGTGCGCGAGAACAGCCCGACGGCACAACTGTTGACGGTCCTGGTGCGCGACACGGCGGGGACACCGGTTCCGGGCGCGATCGTCAGCTGGAGTGCGATCACCAACAACGGTCCGAACGTCACGCTGTCGGCTTCGGAGACGGTGACGGACCAAAGCGGTATCGCTACGAACACGGCCACCGGCGCCTTCATCGGCCCGAACCTGTTCAACTCCTTCGTGCAGGCAACGGTGACCGCGCGGACGGCTGCCGGTAGCGTGGACTTCTACGTCACCACGATCCCGACGCTGTTCCAGGGTCTGCCGGCCAGCCCGCCGGCGATCCAATTGTTGGCGCCTCTGAACACCGACACAATCACGGCGCGCGCGGGCACCACGCTGCAGGATGCGGTGCGGGTGCGCGTGTCGGCCGGAAGCGGCCCGCAGACGGGTGCGCCGATCCCGAACATCGCGGTGAACGCGACCACGGGTCTGGACTCGACACTGGGCCCGACGGCCAGCTGCGCCAGCAGCAGCATTCTGACCGATTCGAGCGGTGTCGGCACGTGCAGCCTGCTGGTGGGCAGCCGGCTGGGCACTGCCCCGCTGACCATCAGTGCGGGTGGCTCCACCATCAGCACCCTGAATCTGGTGGTGACCTCCGGGCCCCCGGGCAAGTTTGTCATCCTGCAGGGCGACCAACAGTCGGGCCCCGCAGGCCAGACACTGCCGCTCGCCCTTGTGGCGCGGGTGGAAGATGCCTTCGGCAACCCGCTGCCGGACGCCAACGTGCGCTGGACGGTGGAATCCGGCCAGGCCACGCTCACGAACACAATCAATCGCAGCAGCTTTGATGCCCGCGTTTCGACGTTGGTGACTTTGGGCAACACGCCCGGAGAAGTGCGGATTCGTCTCACTGCCACCGATTCTGGCGCGACGGCCACGGCGGTCTTCTCGCTGCAGGCGAACATCAGCGGCACGCAGTTGCGGCGTATCTCCGGCGACGGCCAGAGCGCGGTGATCAACAGCTCCTTTGGGGAGCCGCTGGTGGCTCAGGTGCTGGACGCGAACAACAACGGGGTTCCGGGCGTTTCCGTCAGCTTCACAGCAGGCGGCGGAGTAACGCTTTCGGCCACGTCCGCCACTTCCGACAGCCAGGGCCGCGTACAGGTAACGGCGCGGGCGGCGGGTGTCCCCGGCCAGGGTACGGTGACGGCCTCGTTCGGCGGTGTGTCCACCAGCTGGACGCTGACAAGCCGTCCTGTGGGTCCGGAACTGAACGCCAGCGGCATCACGAACGCGGCCAGCGGGTTGACGGACATCGCGCCAGGGTCGCTGGTGGTGATCCGTGGACGGAACATTGGCGGCAGCGCGCAGGGTCTGGTGGTACCGGCAGTCGATCTTGGCCCACGTCCGACGCAGTTAGCGGGCGTGAGTGTCACGTTCGGCAGTACGCCGGCGCCCATCTTCTGGGTGCAGAACATCGCCGGCGATGAGGCCATCTCCGTCCAGGTGCCGTTTGAAGTGCCCGCCGGCGGTACCGTGCCGGTGACGATTACGTCGAATGGCAGCACCGCGACGGTGGATGTGACGGCGAAGGCCGCCGCACCCGGCGTCTTCGAGACGGTGGATACGCAGAACCGCCGCTACGCCGTCATCACACGGCAGGACGGCTCCTTTGTGACTCCCGACAATCCGATCGGGCGTGGGGAAGTGGCTCGTGCCTATGTCACGGGCTTGGGCCGCACCGCCAACCAGGCGTTTACGAATACGCCCGGAGTGGGTCAGCGGCCGAATGCCAACATCATCGTTGGTGTAAATGATGCCGGCGCGGAGCTCATCAGTGCCGAGTATGCACCGAACCTCATCGGCGTCTATGTGGTCACCTTCCGGGTGCCTGCGAACACGCCGTCGGGCAGTCGCAACTTCGCGGTTGGCGCGGATCCGGGCAGCGGCGCGGAGTTCGGCAACGGCTCGGTGATCTGGGTCCAGTAAGTAGAGGAGAGGAGTGGGGCGGCCGCGGCTGCACCCACTCCGTCCCCCGCGTTGGGAGCAAGCTCGGGGCCCGCTTCGTTGAAGACCCGACGCAGCCCCCGGATAATCGCGCGCAGAGCCGCCAAGAACGCAGAGAAGACACGGCCAAACAAGAGTCGGCGACGATCGGGCGCCGCTTCATCGGCAAGTCAGGGAGTAGCGAGTCGCCGCACCCGTTCCAACGCGAGTGCCGCGCTATTGGGGGCTGACAACAAATCACGAGGCGGGATAGCCTCTCCAAACCGCAGAATGAAGCGGCCGGCTTCGGCGATTCCCACGGGGATCAGCGGATAATCGGCCTTCGCCAACAGTGAGATCAGCCGGTCGACGCCGGGCAGCGGTTCGGTGATGCGGCCCGCGGTTCCAGCCACACCTTCCGGGAACACGCCTAAGGGCACCGCCCCGTGCGAGGCGTCGCGCAGGAGTTCCCGAAACGCGCGGGCGGTGCGGCGAGGATCGGTGCCGGCGAAGGGCACGGCATAACACCAGAGGGCGTGCGCCACGCGCGGGAGCAGGATGTCGCCGGGGCTGGGGATCTGGATGGGTCCCAGCCGCCAGCGCGGCCAGTTCGCGGTGACGATCCAACGGGTGGGCGGTTGCAGGCCGGCGTAGCGGCGGGCAAGCACGTCGGAGATGGCGGAAGCCGGGTGGAGGATCCACAGGCCTTTGCGCTGGAAGTGATTCGCGACCACCAGAAAGCGGGGCGAGGGTGGCAAATGCTCCAGCCCGAAACAGAGTGGGTGGGGATCCATGCGGGCAACCACCGACGCGGTGAACTCCCGCAGGTTGCAGCGCTGGTGAAAGACGATGGGGCGCCAGAGGCCGGCGACCTCGCGCCAAGGAACAGGGTACCGCAGAGGGGGCGCCACCACGTCCGGTTAAACCTTACGCCCCTTCCAATCGGTCTTGAGATGGAGCAGGGCGGTAACCATGCCGTCCAGGGCGATGAGTTGGAAGAGATAGGCGGCGGGGAGGTAGAGCCAGGCGCGTCCGAAGCCGCCGTACCAGGGCGCGAGCAGGGCAGCCGGCGCAGCCAGCAGCAGACCGAAAATGGGCCACTGCTCCTGCCAGGCGAGCCAGAAGCTGAGCGGGAGAACACTCGTGAGCAGAATGGAGGTCAACACCACCTGCACGCCGGTGCGCGGATTCAGCCGCAGGAAGCGGAAGGAGTTCTTCTTGAAACCGCGCCAGATGGCTCCCAACGAGTCATACATGCGGACTTCGCCGGCATGTTCGGCGCGCATGACCTTGGTGGCCATGCGATGGCGCTTCACCACCTGGGCCAGCGCCACATCCTCGACGACGCTATTCTGCACCAGGATGTGGCCGCCTAGGAACTCATAGGCGGAACGCAGGAAGAGCAGGCATTGGCCGTTGGCCAGCACGTCGGGCTTCTTGACGTCATGGATGCGCCGGGCGTTCACGCCGGAAAAGTAGAGCGCGAAGGCGTAGGGCATCAGCATCTTCTCGAAGAAGGTTTCGCAGCGCTGGCGGGGAAAGCAGGTGACCATGGAGACGCGCTCCTGGTAGGCATAGTTGGAGAGCGCCGTGGCGAAGCCGGGTTGAAACCGCGTGTCGGCATCGACGAACAGGATGTAGTCGCTGGTGACGGCCTTGGCGCCGGCCATGATAGCGTTGACCTTGCCGACGGTGCCACGCGGCAGCGGAGGAGCCTTCAGGACTTCGGCGCCTGCACCGGCAGCGAGCGTTGCCGTGCGGTCGGTAGACGCGTCGTCCACGACGATGACGCGAACATCCTTGAAGGCGGCGACGCACTTGGCGATGTTCGCCTCTTCGTTGCGGGCGGGGATTACTACGGTCACATCCTGGCCGCCAGGCGCTTTGACAGGTGCGGGGGCTTCGGGCAGCGCCATGTAGTTCCGGCGTGCCTTCCACAGCAGAAAGCAGAGCAGAACCAGGACGACGATCGAAATCGGTGCGCTCCACGGGAAGCCGTCGATGTCTTCTGGCGAACCGAGATCGAACTTCAACTCATGCCAGGTTTGGAGCAGCAACGCCGGGAGCGGGGTCACAGCGACACCTTGCGGACCGTCGGCCCAGCCACGCCGTTCGGAAACAGGGGCGTCTCCACCTCCGATTGCCAGCGGCCCGCCCCGTCCATCGCCCTGGCATGCACCAACGTTACGTTCATTACTGGAATTACAACACGCCAGCGGGTCCAGGTGTAAGCCGAAAGAGGCTGTTCGCAGGCTGCCTCCAGCCAATCGCCATTATCGGCGCGTACCTGGACACGGCGAATGCCGCGACTGCCGGCGAAGGCAATGCCGCCGGCTTCGATAGCATTCCCAGCGCGCCGCACGCGGTCGATGTAGCAGACGGTGTGGATAGCCGGGTCCTTGGTATAGCCCAGCTTGGGCCAGGTGCCGTAGTAAGGCTGGGAGACGAAGCGGATCTCATCGATCCACTTCACGTGCTTGAAGCCGTAGTAGCGGGGCACCAGCAGGCGGATGGGAAAGCCGTGGGTACGGTTGAGGGTCTCGCCATTCATACCTAAGGCGAACAGCGTCTCTTCGCCGAACGCGTAGTCGAGGGGGAAGCTGTCGCCATGGCCGTCGACGCCGATGAGGGCGGCTTCCACAATGCCGGCGGGCAGCTTGGAGGGATCCACCAGTTGCGAGAGCCTCACGCCGCTCCACAGCGCGGTGCCCATGAGATTCGATTGCAGCGTATTACTGATGCAGCGCAGGCTGACATAGCGCTGCTCGCGCGGTAGCGCAAGTAACTCCTGGTAGCGGAAGTCGCGCAGGGGGCGGCCGTCGACCGTGATGCGCAGGCGCCAAGTGGCGGGATCAATCACGGGGTCGACGGTGTTCTTGCTCATCCCATAGAACTCGCTGACCGGGGTGACGGCCTTGCGTACCAGGGGAGGCAGGAATGGCTCACGCTCGGGCGGCGGTTCGAAGGAGAACAACGCGACGGGTTTTACGGAGGTGGCGGCGGCGATACGGTCGCGGAAGAAGCTCTCGAGCGCGACGGACACGGTGCCGGCAGCCATCACACCGGCCAGCACGAAGCGGCGGCGTCCGGCGGCTGGTACGGCCTGCGATGGGCGGGCGCCGGCGTAGAGAACGGCGGCAGCGGGAAGCCAGAAGGAGAGGGATGCCGGGATAGAGGAGAAGGCGAGGAACCAAGTCAACCCGAGGGCGGCGGCAACGCCGGCCCACCAACGCCAACGAGCCACCCACAACACAGCGCCGAGCGTCGCCAGGCCGCCGGTGACGGCGCTCGGCTTCGCCCAGGGGCCGAGAGCGTCCAGGATCCACAAGGCGTAGTGCGAAGGCGTGCGCGCCATGATCCATTCGGCGATGGCCTCCGGCAGCAGCGGCCAGGCAAACAGATAGAAGCAGAGATAGTGAATGGCAATGCCGGCAAGCGCGGCCAGACTGGCAAGCTGCATCGTGAGGGCTATCCTCTCCACACGGCCAGCATACGCAGTAACGAGTGGCGTGCGGCGGGTACTGCCATGGAGCGTGCAGTCAGCCAATACTTGGTACGGGCGGGGACGACGGCGCGTTGCGAGAAGACATCGTAATCAGCGGCTTCAATCCGGCCGAGGATGGCGCGATAAACGTCGGCGGCCACCTTCACGGCAAAGCGCCCATCGGGGTGGAGCAGGGAAATGCCGGGCATGGCCTCCTGGTAATACTGGCGGGCGCGCGACACCTGGAACTGCATCAGACTACGGAAGGCATCGTTGCGAACGCCCCGGCGCAGCTCGTCTTCGGAATAGCCGTGAGCCGCGAGCTCTTCCGTGGGCAGATAGATGCGGCCGCGCTGCAAGTCTTCGCCGACATCGCGGAGGATGTTGGTCAACTGCATGGCAATGCCGAGATCGATGGCATGCGACGGAGCCTCGCCGCGAAAGCCGATCACATGGGACATCATCAGGCCCACCACACTCGCCACGCGGTAGCAGAAGACGCGGAGTTCGTCGAAGTTCTGATAACGGGTACAGCGCAGGTCCATGCGCATGCCCTCGATGAGCTCCAGCGGATACTCCCCGGGGATCTGGTAGCGATCCAGGGTGCGCAGGAACAGACGCAGCACCGGGTGGACGACGGCTTGCCCGCGCAGGCCGCGTTGCAACTCGTCGGCCCAGGCTTCCAGATCGCGCGTGCCGGTTTCGATGGACGGCGTCTCGTCGACAAGGTCGTCCGTATAGCGGCAGAACCAATAGACGGCGTGGGCGGCCTGCGCGAGTTCCGGGGGGAAGAAGCGTGTGGCGAAGTAGAAGCTCTTCGACCCGCGCGCGGTGGCCTCCGCGGCCTGCACCTGCAATTCCGGTAATGTCAGGCCGGCAGTCTCTGGCAAATCAGCTTCTCCGCGATCTTGGCTGAGGACAACACGCCGGGGACCCCCGCGCCGGGATGCGTGCCCGCGCCGGCGAAGTAGAGATGCTCCACGTCCTCGCTATGGTTGTGAGGACGGAACCAGGCCGATTGGGTGAAGATGGGCTCGAAGCTGAAGCCAGCGCCCCGGTAGCTGTCGAGCGTCTGCTCGAAATCGAGAGGCGTGAACATGCGCTCGGTGACGATGCTCTCGCGCAGGCCGGGCAGGTGGTTCTCTTCGAGAAACGCCATGATGCGGTCGCGGAAGGGCTTGGCTTCGGTGCGCCAGTCGATACCGCTCAGCTGGTTGGGAACGGGGATCAACGCGTACCAACAATCGCAGCCCGGAGGCGCCATGGAGGCATCGGTGGCGGTGGGGCGATGCAGGTAGAGGGAGAAGTCCTCGGTCAGGCGCTTGGTGTTGAAGATGTCGTGCAGCAGGCCCTGGTAGCGCTCGCTGAGGATGATGGTGTGGTGGCGAACGTCAGGATACTGCTTCGATGTGCCGAAGTAGAGAACGAACAGCGACATGCTGTAGCGCATGGAATCGAGCTTGCTGTCGGTGTACTTGCGGCGGGCCTCGGTGGGCAGCAGCTTGCGATAGGTGTTGGCGACGTCCGCGTTGCTGACCACCGCATCGGCCTGCAGCCGCTCACCGTGCGCGGTTTCGACGCCCGTTACGCGATGGTTGTCGACCAGGATGCGTCTGGCCGGCGTCGATAGCTTCACCTTGCCGCCGAGTTCGACGAACAGCTTGCCCAGCGCCTGCACGATGGCTCCGGTCCCGCCGATGGCATAGTGCACGCCCCACTCGCGCTCCAGCGTATGGATGAGCGCGTAGATGGAGGTGGTCTGGAAGGGATTGCCGCCTACCAACAACGGATGGAAACTGAAGACGCGGCGCAGCAGCGGATCCTGGACGTACTGCGATACGAAGCCCGCCACCGTGCGATAGGACTGCAGTCGCGCCAGGTCAGGGATCACCTTCACCATGTCGGTGAAGTTGAGGAACGGGCGGTCACTCAATTGCAGGAAGCCTTTGTCGAAAATGTCGCGGGCTTTGGCGATCATGCGGCGATAGCCTTCGACATCGTTGGGTGCAAAGGCGGCGACGCGGCGCTCGGTCTCGGCTTCATCGCCGTTGTATTCGAAGGCACGGCCATCGTGAAATTCGACACGATAGAAGGGGTCGACGGGAACCAGCTTGACGTAGTCGCTCATGCGGCGGCCGGCGCCCTGGAACAGCTCTTCGATCAGGAACGGTGCGGTGATGACGGTGGGCCCTGCATCGAAGGTGAAGCCGTCCTGGCGATACACATAGGCGCGTCCGCCCAATTGATCGCGCGATTCCAGCAGCGTGACTTCATAGCCGCGGGTCTGCAGGCGAACGGCGGTGGCGAGGCCGCCGAAGCCGCTACCGATGACTACGATCTGTTTCGAAGGCCTTGCCATAGAGAAACTCCAACATGTCGTTCAGAAGATAAGCGCGGTGGCCGAATTGCTTAACGAGGTCACTGGTGCGAGCGAACTGGTGGGCCAAAGCCTGCTCGTCGGTGTCGTCGCCATCGAGGAAGTCATCCACCATTTGGTAGAGCATGCCGATGTGGTGGCCGGCGCTGTCGAGCAGCGAGTCCCAGCCTGCGGCGGGCGGGGCGAAGACTGCTCCTGCGTGCATGGCCAACTGGAACAGCGGAACGGTTTTGAGTTCGGAGATCTGCGCCAAGTGCCGGAGGCGGGTGTCGCCGGTAAGCTGGAGGTCCATGGCTTGGCCGGCGATCAGGCTGCCGCTATCGAGGGTCGACAGCAGGCGCTTCTGGAAGCGCACCAGGGCGCGAAGCTCGGTGTCGTCGAGATCGCCTTCGAGCAGGCTGCGGGAAGCAAGCGCGATCAGAGAGAACGCCGCGAGGATGGCGACGGGCTCCCCAAACGCAACGTGCGTGGAAGGGCGCCCGCGCCGCATGGGGCTGTCGTCCATGCAGGGCAGGTCGTCGACAATAAGGGAAGCGCAATGTACCAACTCGACAGCAGCGGCGGCGCGCAGCGTCGCGGCACATTCCTGGTTGAGGATGCGAGCCGTGCGATAGGCCAGTAAGGGGCGTAGCCGCTGTCCGGCACCCAGCACGGCGTAGCGCATCGACTCCTGCACCGGGCTGCTCTGCTCGGCGGGATTGGCCAGCAGCCGGTCGAGGTAATCGTCGGTCAGTTTGCGGTCAACCCGCAGTTCAGACAGGAACAGCGTCGCAGCCATAGCACCTCACCGTAGTTGATTCCACGGATTTTCAATGGGTCTAAAGTATCTCACCGGCACGGAATGAAAGCCAGGAGCATGGGAGAATCGGGAACAGTGGAACGCCTTGCCCGCAGATCTGTTTTGCTTGTGGTGCTCGGACTGGCAAGCTGGCCGGTGCAGGCGGCAAGCGCCGAAGAGGGCGCGGCGTGGATGCAGCGCCAGAGTTGTGGAGAGTGCCACGATGTGGCTACGATGCGGCCGGGCATTCTGACGAAGCTGCTGCGCACGCGCTACACGCCCGCAAGCCTCACCGGCGTCATCTGGAATCACGGGGCAACGCTGCTGAGCCGCACGTCGATGCCTGGTCCGGATCGCGCCGCCGCCGACAGCGTTCTTGCGTACTTCGCCAGGGCAGGCTATTTCGAGACCGCCGGCGATCCCAAACAAGGGGCGCGGGTCTTCCGCCTGCAGAACTGCGCGGAGTGCCATCAAGAGAAGGACCGTGCTCCGGCACCAGCTGTTTCGCGCTGGCCTGCTTTGTTGTCTCCTGCTTCGCTATTTCTGGCGATGTGGCGGCATGCGCCCATGATGCGTGCGGCGCTCGACGACAACAAAATGATGTGGCCCAGCCTTTCAACAATGGAGATCCGCGATCTGCTGGCCTACGCGCGTACCAACAACAACACTCCGGCCGGCCCGCCGCCCGACTTCCGCTTAGGAGATGCGGAGAAGGGAAGGGCACTGCTAAACAGCCGGGCCTGTGTGACGTGTCATCGCGGGGTGCGGACGATGGATGGGCGCCCCGCGGGCCAATCGTTCACGGCACTGGCGGGCATTCTGTGGAACCATGCGCCGATGATGATGAGCCTGCCGCCTTCGTTAAATTCAGCGGAGATGGCGGATCTGCTTGCGTATTTGTGGCAGTCGCGGTACTTTGATGAACCCGGCGATGTTGCCGGAGGGCGTACCCTTTTTGAAGTACGCCGGTGTGCGGCCTGTCATGATGGATTCCCAGCGGCCAGCGATTACGACGCTACCGCGATGCTGGCTGCGTTCTGGAAACACCAGGGGGCCGTGCTCGAGAAGGCGCGGTCGCTTGGTATCGTCTGGCCAAAGTTCAGCGGACGCGAAATGGCGAACCTGATTTCATACGCCAACTCGGTGAGGCGACGACCTTTGGTAAAATGAGGAATTCGTTTCCACCTACCCATTGGTCTCGCGAAACCAGCTGAGGAGATGAAACGTCTCGGTTAGAGGCGCAGAGAGGAAAGGACCGTTGTCTAGATGATGTTCTCCAGGCCCGGAGGCCTGCCCACGCTCGTTCTGTGGCAACTTGCATGTCTGGTCGGGGTCAGCCCTCTCGCGTACCCACAGGCACAGCAGCCGGCCCCTCCCCCACCCCAGCAGAAGAAGGCGAATCCGTTTGAGACGGTCCCGCAGACGGCACCGCCGCAGACTCCTCAACCGGACACGCCGAAGCCCCAACAACCAAAGCTCGAATCCCCCAAGCCCGCCGACGAGGCGAAACCAGCGCCCGGTCCTGTCGAGGATGTCATTGAGGCCATTGAATTTCGCGGGTCGCGGCGCGTTCCCCAGGACACCCTGCGCGCGCTGATTGTCAGCCGCAAGGGCGACCGGGTGGACGAAGACACCCTGCACCGCGACTTCATGGCGCTGTGGAACTCCGGCCGATTCGACGATATCAGCCTGCAGCGCGAAGCCGGCACCACCGGCTGGATCATCCGCTTCATGCTGACCGAGCGCCGCGTGGTCCGCTCCATTAAATACGAGGGCATGAAGTCGATCACGGTCTCGGAAATCCTGGACCGGTTTAAGGACCGCCGCGTCGGCCTTTCGGTGGAAACTCAGTACGATCCGAATAAAGTTCAGCGCGCCACGAACGTCCTGAAGGAGTTCCTGGCCGAGCGCGGGCGCCAGTTCGCCAACGTTGAGCCGGATGTCCGCCAGATTCCGCCGTCCTCGTTGGAGGTGGTGTTCCGCGTCAACGAGGGTCCGAAAGTTAAGGTCGGCACGATCACGATTGAGAACAATACGGTCTTCAGCGACCGCGTCGTGATTCGTGCGATGCGCAATCTGCGCCCCATCGGCATCCCGCACTCGATTCTGTTCGAGAGTCTTTTCGCCAAGAGCTTCGATTCCACCAAGCTGGAAGAGGATAAGGACCGCGTCCGCAACTTCTACCAGGAGAAGGGCTACTTTACGGCGCGCGCCCTGGATCACACGCTGACCATGCGTGACACGGGCGGCGGCGGCTTCAAGATCCCGCTGTTTTACCCCAACAAGCCGGGCAAGCGCGCCGACATCACGGTTCCCATCGAAGAGGGCCGCCTGTACAAGTTGAACAAAATCAACTTCGTGGGCGTGAAGCTCTTCCGTACTCCGGACACGCTGATGCGGCCCCTGTTCCAGATGGGCGAGGGCGATATCTTCTCGACGGCCAAGCTGCGCAAGGGTCTGGAGAACATGCGCAAGCTGTACGGCCAGTTCGGCTATATCGATTTCGTGCCGGAACCGAACTTCGACATCCTGCCCAACACCGACAAGCTGGACATGACGCTGACGGTGGATGAAGGCAAGCAGTTCTTTGTGCGCCGCATCGATTTTTCGGGCAACGTGACCACGCGCGACAAGGTCATTCGCCGCGAACTGCTGATCGACGAAGGCGACATCTATAATACGCAGTTGTGGGAAGTGAGCCTGCTGCGCCTGAACCAGCTGGGCTACTTCGAAGTGCTGAAGGAAAATGAAGCGGCCACCATCACCCGCGATACCAAGACCAGCACGGTGGACATCACCCTCAAGGTGAAGGAGCGCGGCCGCAACAGCGTGCAGCTGAATGGCGGCGTGTCGGGTATCGCTGGCAGCTTCATCGGCTTCGGCTATTCCACCAACAACTTCCTGGGCCTAGGCGAGACGCTTTCCATCAACTCGCAGTTGGGCGACCGCGTCCGCGACGTCACGTTCGGCTTCACGGAGCCGTACCTGTTCGACCGGCCCATCCAGGCGGGTTTCACGATCTTCACCCAGCGGTTCAACTTCGATCAGGCGCGTGAAGTATCGCTGCTGTCGGGGCGCAACCTGATTCCGCTCTACGAGTCGTTCGGCCGCGACAACTTGTTAAATTATGTGTCGAACGGCGCGGGCTTCACCGTCTATACCAGCTACCAGCTGCGGCGCAGCTTTGCCCGCGTCGGGTTGAGCTACGGCTACAACCGTTCGAACATCCAGACGCTGAGTCCGGCTTCCCGGAACTACTTCGAGTACATCAACTTCCAGGGCCTAAGCGGGCCGAACTCGCTGAGCGGCATCCGCACCAGTCAGGTGATTCCTTCCTACACCTACAATACGGTGGACCATCCGATCACCCCCAGCCGCGGCAAGAGTATCTACTTCACGGGTATGTTCGCCGGTAGCGTGCTGGGCGGCAACGTGAACATGATTGAGCCGACGCTGGATATGAAGTACTTCCGCCGCGGCATCTTCAAGGGTCACGTGATCGGCGCCCACTTCCTGGGCCGCTTCGTCACGGGTTATGGCGGCCGGTCGGCACCGCCGTTCAACCGCTTCTACATGGGCGGTGAGAACGACATCCGCGGCTTCGACATCTGGGGCGTCAGCCCGATCGCCTACATCCCGAGTCGCGCTGCGGTTCCGCTGCTGAACGCCGACGGTTCGGCGCGCCAGCAGAAGCAGATCGTCGATGGTGTGGAGCAGTTTGTCACGGTGACAAAGGAAATCCCGACCTACCAGGTGATCTTCCCCGGCGGTGACACGCAGGGTGTGACGAACTTCGAGTACCGCATCCCGATTGTCGGTCCGGTGGTGCTGGCGGCGTTTGCCGACGTTGGATTGAACAAGATCTCGCGCAAGGACCAGCTCAGCCTGAACGAAGGGCGTCTGGCGGAGTTGAACTCGGCGTTCCCGCAGGCGAACTTTGGCAAGCAGGCGATTATCGCGCCCGGCACCGACAAGATGCGCATGTCCGTCGGCTGGGAACTGCAAATCATGATGCCCGTGGTGAACGCTCCATTCCGTCTGTACTGGGCGTACAACCCCATGCTTTATCGCGACTTCCTGGTGCCGCCCATTGTCGCGGACCGCTCGTTGTTCCCCAACAATGCCTCGTTCATCAACGCCGTGTCGAGCATTGGGTCCGCCACGCCGTTCTTTGAGCGGAAGAGTACGTTCCGTTTCACGATCAGCCGCACGTTCTAGCGGCCGATATGGGAACACCACGAGTTGCAACAGACAGGTTACAGTATTAGAGAAATCGTCAAGGAGTGATCAGGATGCATCGCAAGCAGCTGTTGCTGTTAACGCTGGTCGGGGCCCAGTTTGTGGGAATGGCCGCCGCCCAATCCAAGGTCGGCATCATCAATATCAACGCCGCAATCGCCAGCACCAAGGATGGGCAGAAGGCGATCGGCGAGTTGGAAACGCGCTTTGCGCCGAAGAAGAAGCAGTTGGAGGCCAAGCAGCAGGGCATCCAGCAGCTCCAGGCACAGCTGCAGAAGTCGACGGTACTGAGCGAAGACCAGAAGCGGAAGCTGATGGTCGATATCGACACGCAGACCAAAAGCTACAACCGCGACCTGGAAGACGCCAGCCAGGAGTTGGAAGGCGAACAGCAGAAGGTTTTTCAAGAACTTGGCGGGAAGATGATGGCCATCATCGATAAGTACGCCAAGGAGAAGGGCTACTCGCTGATCCTGGACGTCAGCTCGCAGCAGACCCCCGTATTGTATGCATCCGCCGATTCGGATGTGACCAAAGATATTATTGACGCCTATGACAAGGGTGCCGGTGGGCTGACCGCAGCGCCTCCTGCCGGTGCGGTGAAGCCTCCCGCCACGGCGCCCAAGCCCGTACCGCCCGCCACCAAGAAGTAACGGACGTTTACCCCTCCACTAATGCCACCCGCTCCGGCTGTTTGATGCCGGACAGGTGGCTTCTGTTTTCTGGCGTTCTATTCCCCCTCTGGCGGTGGGAGTGGTTCCACGTGGATCACGTCCTGATGAGGGAAAGAGGGCTCCATTTACGCTTGCTCAGGTATGATTCTTGCCAGTGCCGGCGGTGAGGCTGAATTTGTCAGAACGATCGGGCGGCTGCTGCAGGCCTGGATCGATGGCGATTGGTGGGGGGCGTGGGTAGCTGTGGCGCCTATTCTGATTGTCGCGCTGCTGCTCACGGCCTTGCGGCTGTTCCTGCCTGAGGACCTACCATTCAAACGGCGCCGGCGCCGCCGCCTGTAGCGAAGCCAACGTACTGCACTTCCTCTTCGATCTGGAAGTGGAATCGCGCGTCCACCCTTGCCTTCAATTCGGCGGTTGCACGCCGCACGTCCGTCGCCGTCCCTTCACCGTCGTTATAGATCAGGTTGGCATGGTAGTCCGCTACCTGAATATCGCCGAACCGCAACCCCTTCGCACCCACTTGCTCCAGGAACCACGCCGCCGGAACTTTGCCCTCCCGGACCAGTGACGGGGGGACTTGGCTCTGCACCGCCGGCGGCAAATCCCGGAACAGCAGGTTCTTGAAAATGCTACCCGCGCAGCGCATGGTGGGTGGGTACTTGGCATCGCGGATGGATCGGATCTCGTGAGCCTTGGCAGCCAGGGCTATGGAATCGCCGGGGAGCAACTGGAGGGTGGTGGCGAGGATGATCCAGTCTTTGCGGCGTTTGAAGATACTCTCACGGTAGGCGAATTCGCACGCGGAGTTATCTATAGTGCGCACCTCGGCACCATCGATGAGTACGACTTCGCGCACGAATTCATGTATCGAGTGGCCGTAAGCCCCCGCGTTTCCATACACCGCGCCGCCTACCCAGCCGGGAATTCCCGTCATGGTGTGCAGTCCGGCCAGACCCGCCACGATGCTGGCATCCACCACGTCCTGCAAGACGGCTCCGGATTCGACCGTAAGCAGGTCGCCCTCGATGTGTAGGGCCTTACCGGCAAACCGCAGAACCACGGTATCGACGCCGGCATCGGACACCACGAGGTTCGAACCGCCGCCCAGAACCAGGAACGGCGCGGCGGCGGCGTTCAGGGCACGGACGGCTTCCACGAAGGACGCCTGCGACGAAATATCGATGAGCCAGCGGGCCGGGCCGCCGATTCCAAAGCGGGTGTGTTGACGTAACGGCTCGTCTTGGTGACACTGGACTCCAGACAACCGCGCCAGGGCATCCATGACGGATGAGGTGCGAGACATTCCTTCTGATTATAGGAGTTGCGCCGTGAGCCACGCCTTTTCCGGCTTCCCCGAGGAGGGGATCCAGTTCCTGCGGCAGTTAAAGAAGAACAACAGCCGCGAGTGGTTCCAGCCGCGCAAGGAGCAGTTCGACACCCAGGTCTGGCAGCCCATGGCGGAGCTGGTGGAGGTGCTGAACGCTAGACTGGTGAAGTTCGCGCCTTCGTACATCACCGAGCCGAAGAAGGCGATCTTCCGCATCTACCGCGACACACGCTTTGCCAAGGATAAGACGCCGTACAAGACGAACATCGCGGCGTCGTTCCACAAAGGCGGGGCGAAAGGGGATTTCTTTGGCGGGTACTACGTCAGCATTACGGCCGAAGAGGTGGAGGTGGGCGGAGGCATCTACATGCCGCCTTCGGACGTGCTGCGGCTGCTGCGATCGTATGTGGGTGAGAACCACGAAGAATTGCGAAAGATTCTGGCCCAGCCGAAGCTGAAGAAAGTGATGGGTGGTCTGGAGGGCGAGCAGCTCACGAGGCTACCCAAAGGCTTTCTTCCCGATCATCCGGCGGCGGACCTGGTGCGTTACAAACACTACATTCTGTTCAAGACCGATATCCCGCTGGCGGACACCCACAAGCCCGCGTTTGCCAAACAGATCGGGGACCGGTTCGAGCTGATGGCGCCGTTTATCGAGTATCTGAACGCGGCGCTGGCATTGAAGAAGAAGGACCCGCTGCGGATAGAGCCGCCGCGCCGTTAAATCTTCTGCTCCTTCCAGGATCCGCGGCGGAAGGCCCATAGGCCGATTAGTGCCAATACCGACTCGGAGATCGTCATAGCCGCGAAGACGCCCGTGGCGCCAAGGCCCAGACCTGAGGATAGCGCCCACGCCAGCGGAATCTGTAACGCCCACTGGCAGGCGAGGTTGATCAGGGTGGGAGTGGTCGTGTCGCCAGCGCCGTTGAAGGCCTGCACGGTCACCATACCCCAGGCGTAGAAACCGTAGCCGTAGCTGACGTAGCGCAGACAGGCGACGCCATAGCGGATCACCTCCGGGTCTGAGGAAAAGATGCGCAACAGGTGCTCGGCCCCGAAGATGAAGCCAAGGGCCACGGTCATCAGGAAGGCCATGTTGTAGCGCCCGGCGGCGTAGACGGCCTTTTCGGCGCGGTCGGGCTTGCCGGCGCCCAGGCTTTGGCCGACCATGGTGGCGGCGGCGTTGCAGAGTCCCCAGGCGGGCAGAATGATGAAGATGACCATGCGGAGGGCCAGCATATAGCCGGCGAGGGCAGCGGCGCCGGAGAGTGCGATGATGCGTACCAAGCCCAGCCAACTGGCCGTCGAAACCAGGAATTGAGCGATGCCGGTGGCCGACACCCGCGCCAGTTTCCAAAGTACGGGGAAGTCGACGCCGATTTGGGAGCGGTTCACCGTCAGCCGCGACATGCCGCCGAACAGCACCCAAAATTGGAATGCCACACCGCAGCCGCGCCCGATGGTGGTGCCGACCGCTGATCCGAGCAGGCCGAGTTCGGGGAACGGGCCCCAGCCGCGGATCAGGCAGGGATTTAGGATGATGTTGATGAGGTTGGAGATCCACAGCGCGCGCATGGCGATGGCGGCGTCACCCGCGCCCCGGAAGATGGCGTTATTCAGAAACAGCAGAAAAACGGTGACGCAGCCGCCCAGGATGGTGCGGGTGTAGATGGTGCCGGTGCGGATCACGTGCTCGTCGCCGCCCATGAGCCGGAGCAGCTCCGGCGCGTAAATGAGGCCGCCGAGCGCTACCGGCACGGCACAGAAGATGCCGATCCAGATGGCCTGCACGGCCGCGATCGAGGCGCCTCCCTGATCCTTTTCGCCCATGCGCCGCGCCACCATCGCCGTCGCCGCCATGCTCAGGCCAATGGCTACGCCAAAGATGATGGTCAGGATGGCCTCCGTGAGGGCCACCGCGGCTACGGCTTGGGTGCCGAGCCCGGAGACGAAGAAGGCATCGACGATGCCGAACAGCGACTCCATGAGCATCTCCAGGATCATGGGAATCGCCAGCAGCAGGATGGAACGGCCCAGGTCTCCGGTGGTGTAGTCCTGATCCGAGCCGGATAGGGATTCGCGCACCAGCCCGATAATGCCTTGGGCCGGGCGCGCCGGCTCGCTTACTGCCATCCGTCCATTATGGCAAGCCGGTGCCGGGCTCTACAGGCGGCGCCGTTTTGCCACGCCAAGCGCCACCAAGCCCAGGCCGAGCAGGGCGCTGGTACCTGGTTCGGGATTGCTAACCGTGGTGACCGGGGTAAACCCGATATCGCGGAAACTGGCGATGGTCATGTTGCTGATAAAGATGGAGGAGTTGAGCCAGCCGGTCATCAGTTCGTCGCGCATGTCGCGGTTCTGTGAATCCGTGATGCCGGTCGTGCCCGCGCCGTTATCCACTTCATTCCAGTGTGCGTTGGCGGTGCCGGTGCCGCCGCCGAGTTCGACATCCGGGGTGCCGGATTGTCCGAACTCGGACTGCCAGGCCTGCGTGGCGAAGATGCCGGTGTATTCGCCGCTGCCGTTGGTGTAGACGCCGTTCAGATTCCACAGCGTGCCGAAGCCGAGCACATGCGCCATCTCGTGCAGGATTACGGCTTGCCGCTCCTGGGGTGTGAGGGAGGCCCAATCGGCGGAATCAAACTGCATGGCGCCGTCGGTGGTGAGGTAGAAGCTGGCGGCATCGAGGACGATCTGGTCGGGGCCGGCGCTGCCCAGGGTGCCGCCGGCGCCATCAATCAGGCTGACGGCGGCGTCGATGAAGACATTCGATACGGTCTGCCCGATGGAATAGCTGCTGCCAGCGGTGCGGTTGACGACGAGCCCGTTCTGGTAGCCGATGAGGAGAGACTGCCAGGTGGCGGCGGCGGAGTTGAAGTCGCTCTGGTATTGGGGGTCGCCCGAGTAGTTGACATTGATGATGAGGGCGGCGTGGGCCTGGCTGGTGAGGAGGCCGAAGGAGATGAGGGAAAGGCAGGCAAGACGCATCACATAGCAAGTCTATCCAGCGTACGATTGTAAACAGATAAGGCGGACCCCCGGGGTGGGGATCCGCCATTTCTTAGCTCTTACCGAGTTTTCAGACCAGCGTTGGTTACTGGTTCACGTTTACGGTCACGGTGCGGGGCTTAGCGATCTCCTTCTTCGGAAGGGTGATCGTGAGCACGCCGTTCTTGTAGTCAGCGGCCACCTTTTCGGCATCCACCGTTTCGGGCAGCGAGAAGTAGCGGGCGAACGAGCCGTAGCTGCGCTCGATGCGGTGATAGCCCTTGCCTTTGTTCTCGTTCTCGAACTTGCGATGGCCCTTCAGGCTCAGCGTGCCTTTCTCGATCTGGATGCTGATGTTCTTCATGTCCACATCCGGCAGGTCGGCCTTGAGAACGACGTCGTTCTCGGATTCGACGATGTCGACGG
>JAEUQF010000199.1 GCA_016789745.1 Bryobacterales bacterium | reverse complement strand
GGGAAACTGGAGGTGATCAACGACGCGTTGTTCACATTCGTTACCGACGGAATCACCCCCTTACCCACTTTGAAGTGACCGCTGCGCATCATCCGCCGCAGGTTCGGCATGTCGCTCGCCTCGATGTAGTCCGGTCCGAAGCCATCAAACAGCGCCATCACCACCTTGCGCTGGCCCGCCGCCCGTAAACGCGGCGCCGGCGTCAGTGCCGCTGGTAACAATGGCAGGAAGTACCGTCGATTCATCGCATGCTCCTCCCAGGAACGATGGAAACCAGTTTAGCGGTCCCGCGTCAACTTATAATGAAGAGATTGCGTATGACCCGGCCGTTCTTCCTCCTTCTTCTGGCGTTGCCGCTTTTTCCGGCATCCAAATACGACCGGCTCTCCACGCAGGAGAAACTCGACCTCATTGAGGCCGAGAAGATTCCGCCCGGCACCAAGCTCGACTTCACCGAGAAGGAAATGAATACTTTCGTCTCCGAAAAGGCGAAGGTGAAGGTGAAGCAAGGCATTCGCGACACCAACCTCATCATCGAAGCGGGCGGGCGTGTCACCGGAACCGCCCTCGTCGATCTCGCCAAGATGCGCCAGGCCCAGGGTGCCGACCTCGGCTGGCTCATGTCCTGGATCCTCGAAGGGGAGCGCCCCATCAAGGTCATCGGCAAGCTCTCCTCGTCCAATGGCTCCGGCCGCGTCGATCTGGAGCGCGTCGAAATCGGCGGCGTCGCCATCAAGGGCCGCGCTCTGGAGATGCTCATCCGCACCTTCGTTACCCCGCTCTACCCGCAGGCCAAGATCGGCCAGAGCTTCGAATTGGGCTACAACATGGAGCGCATCGAACTGGAACCGCGCCTGGCGCGCGTGGTCATCAACACAACCCACCGCCTGAACGCCGCCGATTAGCCATACAGCCGTCCCCGTCTTCCCCTCCGGCGCGGAATGGATTAGCATGCGTAGACGCCGATGCTGCGCCGACAATTTCTCTTCACCGCCACCGCCGGCCTCCTCAACGCCGCGCCTCGCGCCCAGATGCTGCTCGCGGCCAACACCGCCATGCTGGGTTTTTCCCTCACCGATGCGGTCAAGGCTTGCCGGGATCTCGGCTTCCCCGCCATCGAGATCCAGCCCATGGGCGTCCCCGAAGCCACCCCTAATAAGTTCCCCGGCTTCGCCTTCGACCAGTTCCCCGAAACCGCCCGCCAGGCCCTGAAACAACAACTGCGCGGCTTCCGCCGTATCACCACCCACCTGCCCTACACCGGCCTGGACTGGATGTCGCCCGACCCCGAGCACAAGCGCCGCTCCATCGCCGCCGTCGAGGAAGCCATGCGCGCCACTGGCTACTTCGGTGCCAGCGCCGCCGTGCTGCATGCCCAAGTGCTCAAGGACAATCCCATTGGCGATCCGCCCCTGCCCAACGAATACCTCGACCGCATCCGCGGCTGGGGCGACCTGGCCCGCAAACTCGGTTTCCGCATCGCCGCCGAAACCGGCTATCCTCGCTCGGTCGCCGGCTTCACCGGCTTCTTCGAGATGATCAATCACCCCAACGTCGGCGCCACGCTTGACGTTGGCCATCAAAAGGGCTACCGCGAACTCACCGCGCGCGTGAAGCCCGATCAGAAAGCGTCGCCCGAAGGCATCCGCGCCTATAACGACATCAACAACCAACTCGTGGAACAACTCGGGCCCAGGCTCTTCAATCTTCACATCCACGACATCCAGCCGGATAGCTGGGACGAACACAAGCCGCTCATCCACGGCTTCGTCGATTACCCGCGCCTGCTCGCCAGCCTCCGTAAGATCAACTATGACGGCTGCCTGGTGTTCGAGA